>NZ_CP019225.1:278301-323924 GCF_010222815.1 Synechocystis sp. CACIAM 05
GACGCTCAGGTTGAAATTAGCATGGATGGAAGAGGACGATGTTTCGATAATATTTTTATTGAAAGATTATGGCGTTCCCTTAAATATGAGCTAATTTATATTTATGAGTTTGAAGATGGTCAACATCTAAATCAGGAGCTCAAAAACTGGATTAACTGGTATAATTACGAAAGATTTCATCAAGCTCTAGATTACAAGACACCTGACTTTGTTTATCAGCAAAGTTTAAGTACGTCACCTACTATCTAGTCTTTTGATGGATTCCTACATTTCGGAGCTTTACTCTCCCTATTTCTGGCCCGACTTTTGGGATCCACCTCACTTCCGATTGCTCCAAAATCAGAGAATCAGCCCGAATTGGCTCCAAAGATAGTTCCGTCGGACTCAGCTTAGTCAATTTAATGGGTCGTCCCAGTAACCAGGCGGCATAGTCTTCGGAAAATGATTCAGCGAGGAATTTACAGAGATTGTCGAACATAGCCGAATTCTACTGGTAATCTCCTAGAGATCCGCCAGGCGATCGCCAGAAAATTGGCAAAAATTTAACAAGGTTAGGCGAGGAAAAACCTAGGTCAAAGAACTTATTCACATGGATAGAGCCCATTCTCTGACTTCTATAGGGAAAATCTCAAAAAAAATTCTCAAAAGTTTACAAAGTTTAATATAATCGGAGGAAGATCACTAGGTATTTATTCTCATTACCATGTTGGAACACTTCCCCTGGCTGACAACGATGATTGCCCTGCCGTTAGTCGCCGCCCTCTTCATTCCGTTAATTCCCGACAAAGACGGGAAACAGGTCCGCTGGTATGCCCTTGGTGTGGGTCTAGCGGATTTTGTTTTGATGAGCTACGTTTTTTGGACTAACTACGACATCAGCAATACCAGTTTTCAGCTCCAGGAAAAATTTAGCTGGATTCCCCAATTTGGGCTCAGCTGGAGTGTTTCTGTGGACGGCATCTCCATGCCCCTAGTGTTACTGGCCGGACTGGTTACCACCCTTTCCATTTTCGCCGCTTGGCAGGTGGACCATAAGCCCCGCCTGTTCTACTTCCTAATGTTGGTGCTCTACGCGGCCCAGATTGGCGTGTTTGTGGCCCAAGACATGCTCCTACTGTTCATCATGTGGGAACTAGAATTGGTGCCCGTTTACCTCCTGGTTTGCATTTGGGGTGGTCAAAAACGGCAGTATGCAGCGATGAAGTTTTTGCTCTACACCGCCGCCGCCTCGGTATTTATTTTGGTTGCCGCCCTGGGCTTAGCTTTCTACGGTGACGTAACCACCTTTGACATCGCTGAATTGGGTCTGAAAGATTACCCGATCGCCTTAGAACTCTTCTTATACGCTGGTTTACTGATTGCCTTTGGCGTTAAATTAGCTATCTTCCCTTTCCATACCTGGTTACCCGATGCCCACGGTGAAGCCTCTGCCCCCGTTTCCATGATTCTGGCTGGGGTACTGCTAAAAATGGGCGGTTACGGCCTAATTCGATTGAACCTTGGTCTGTTGGAAGATGCCCACGTTTACTTTGCCCCTATTTTGGTCATCCTTGGGGTAGTTAACATTATCTACGGTGGTTTCTCCTCCTTTGCCCAGGACAATATGAAGCGCCGCTTGGCCTATTCCTCCGTTTCCCACATGGGCTTTGTGCTCCTCGGTATTGCTTCCTTCACCGATTTGGGCATCAGTGGAGCCATGTTGCAAATGCTTTCCCACGGTTTAATCGCCGCTGTCCTCTTCTTCCTGGCTGGGGTTACCTACGACCGTACCCACACCCTTTCCTTGGCCCAGATGGGTAACATTGGCAAAGTAATGCCCACGGTTTTTGCCCTGTTCACCATGGGGGCCATGGCTTCTTTAGCCTTACCTGGCATGAGCGGTTTTGTGAGTGAATTGGCAGTATTTGTCGGAGTAAGTTCCAGCGACATTTACAGCACTCCTTTTAAAACGGTGACCGTGTTCCTGGCGGCTGTGGGCTTAGTACTCACCCCGATTTACCTGTTGTCCATGTTGCGCCAACTTTTCTACGGCAACAACATTCCCCCTTCTTGTAATCTGGAGCAGGACAATCTGTCTGCTAATTCTGACCAAGAAGCGGTTTGTTTTGGCACCAGTTGTGTGCTCCCCGGCAATGCCATCTATGATGATGCTCGCCCCCGGGAAGTATTCATTGCCGCTTGCTTCCTGCTACCGATTATTGGGGTGGGTCTTTATCCCAAATTAGCTACCCAGGTCTACGATGCCACTACGGTGGCGGTGAACAGCCAAGTGCGCCAATCCTATGTGCAAATTGCCGAAACCAATCCCCGGGTCTATGCGGAAGCATTAACTGCTCCCCACATTCCCACCACGGACTTTGCCACCGTCAAAGTTCAACCCTAGTGATCTAGTCTTTTGAGTTAATCAGACTCCTTGAGACTACTGCGTGATTTTCTTAAATAGAGGGGAGTGGGGGAATTTAATCTCCTGCTCCTTTTTTGTTTATGTTCATCAACGTCAGATCAAAGATAAACGTAGGCGATGATCGCTAATCAACTGATCAATTGCCTAATCAGAATTTCCAAGCCGACTGTGCTTGCGTTTCCACCAGATACCACCGGCCATAAACAGACTTGCCCCCAACATCGGTAAGGAATTACCTTCAAACGGAACGGCAACAGGAGTAGCCAGAGCATAGTTATATGAAAAACTCGAGCTTGCGGGAATATTAGCTCCGGAACCGGAAGAACCAACAGACATGACAAGCGCATCCCCAGAGCTACTATCGTAAGCAAAAAAAGGTCCCCAAAATCCAAAATTTCCGAGACCGTTGTCGGGCAGTCCTCCCCAAGGTACGGTCCCTAATGCTTCTGCAAATTGTTGAGCAATACTTTGATTTCCCCACCAGGGCATTTGGGCGATGGAAAAACGAGTGCTGTTATCGTTATAAGAACCATTGAAGATACTGACTTGATAATCCTGTCCTCCAACGTTGACAATCACCGACCCAACTGGTGCAAGAATAGGAATTGCAATGGCGTAGTTGGATAGAGAACCTGCAAATACAGGAATATTAGCTTCAACACCGGAAGAACTAGTGGATATTACAATGGCATCTCCAGGGACGCTACTATAGGCAAAAAAGGGTCCCCAACCGTCATTCGGGTTGCTTGGTAGTCCTTGCCAAGGTGATCCGCCTAGGGCAGTTGAAAACTGTTGAGCAATACTTTGATTTCCCCACCAGGGCATCTCAGCAAGTGAAAAACGACTAACGTTATCGTTGTACGAGCCATTAAAAGTACCCACCCGATAATCCTGTCCACCAACGTTCAGAATAACTGCTTCAACCGGACCAGAAAAAACCAGGGAAAGGATATTCAAACCAATGGAGCCGGCGATTGCCGTAAAAAAAAAGGAAAAAAGTTTTTTATTTTTGTATAGGTCTAATTTTTTCATGCTTTTATCCCTTGGATACAGTTATCCCAATTATCGTACTAAACTAGCACAAAAAGATTAGGTGCGCTGCCAATATCGGGCACAAAGTAAGGCAGACATTACCAACATTGCCAGTCCCAATCCTCCTTGAATCTGACCGGATTGAGTTGACCAATAACGGGTAAAAATTTCTCCTGCTAGACCCACACAGCCAAAATACAAACCGATGCCCACACCGGTCTGATTACCCTGGAGGATTTCCAGTAGCAAAGGAATTAAACCATTGTTTAAAATGCTGGAACCCAATAACCAGGAGAAGGCGATCGCCGGTAACCAAAATCCGTTTAACAAACAGAACAAAGTCAGCACTAAAAGTCCCAAAGCTGTGGTGAGGGATGCCACTGGATGACCTGTTTTACGGATTAACCACCCTGCAGGTAGGGCCATTAATGCCAACAGAAATTGCAAACCCATTAAGCCATTACTAATTCCCTCCAATTGTTTGGTTAAAACTAGCATTAACACCCTAGTGCCCCAGGTGGTGCCAATGGCAAATAGAGCAATATTGACCATGGCAATCCAAGGAAAAGCTCTCACCGTTGCCGGACTTATTGCCTCTTTCTTTTCAATTGGTGGTAAAACTCGACTTAAAAATAGGCTGGCCCCCAATAGCACTACTGAACTGAGTAAAAAAGCTGGTAAACTCCCCAAACTTAATAACCACTTACCCATCGGTTGCCGAAATGTAGCAACTATCCCTCCCACCAAACTCAAAACTCCCATGGCTAAAGGCAGTTGGTTGGTTGGCGCACATTGACCAATCAGCACCATGGTGGGACTACGAAATAGGGTCATAGCTATGGCCCAGGCGATCGCCAGGCTGGGGAGTAAGAACCGAGCTACGTTGGCAATGGGCAGGAAAAATACTAAGGGAATTAAGGGAATTAAGAGAAAAAAACCGGCGGCGAGAATCACCCCCAAGGAAATTAATGGGAATCGAGTGCCTAAATTTTGCTGTTGGCGATCGCTCAGGGCCCCAAAAAGGGGTTCCATCACCACCCCCAAAACCATTTCAAAGGTTAGCAATCCAACCACAAACTCCGGCGAGAATCCCCAGCCCTTGAGCAAGTCCCCCAGGTAAAGGCGGTAAGTTATCCACATCAAAGTTACTGAGCCCTGAACCAAGGCAATGGCCCAAACCCGCCGCCACAGAACCGCAGAATACTGACCCATGGGTAATTCCAAATCCTATTCAAGGGGGATTTAAGTTGCTGTTGTTAACGTTGAAAACTATTTACCAATGCTTGCCACTGTTGGAGCCGAGCCTATCGCATTTACTCCACCAAATCAATTAACTATTCACAGAATCTTGAACAATGCCTGGGCCAGGAACCGTTGCAACCAGTTACATTAAGAAATGTAAAGAAAATTTCCCCACTGTCCTTTTCCCATGGTCCCTAGCAATGCTGAATCTCAATCCGTAGTTGTAATTGGTGCTGGCATTGGTGGTCTGACAACGGCGGCCCTATTAGCCCAACAGGGTTATCAAGTCAAAGTTTATGAACAGGCGGCCATAGTGGGGGGTTGTGCATCCACCTTTCGGCGACGGGGTTTTATTTTCGATGTGGGGGCCACCCAGGTGGCGGGCCTAGAGCCAGGGGGAATTCACCACCGCATTTTCCGCCAGTTGCAAGTGGATTTGCCGGAAGCAACCCTGTGCGATCCTGCCTGTGCAGTTTTTTTGCCAGGGGAAAAGCAACCGATTAACGTTTGGCATGATCCTGAGCGATGGCAAAGGGAAAGGGAACAGCAATTTCCAGGGAGTGGCAGATTTTGGCAGTTGCTACAAACGTTGTTCCAAATTAGTTGGCGTTTCCAGGGGCGAGATCCTGTATTGCCCCCCCGCAGTATGTGGGATTTGGGCCAGTTGTTGGGGGCATTGCGGCCGGATACCCTACTCACGGCTCCCTTTGTGCCTCTCACGGTGGGGGATACCCTCCGATTATTGGATTTAGGGTCAGACCAAAGGTTAAAAACTTTTCTTGATTTACAGTTAAAACTCTATTCCCAGGTGGGGGCTGATGAGACAGCTTTGTTATACGCCGCTACGGCCTTGAGCGTTTCCCAAGGGCCCCAGGGTCTATGGCATCTCCAGGGCAGTATGCAAACCCTAGGCGATCGCCTGGTGGAAGCGCTGAAAAACCATGGAGGGGAATTGTTTTGTGGTCAGCGAGTAGAGCAGATCCATTGTGACCAAGGCCATGTACAAGAAGTGACGGTGCGGGACGTAAGGAGCGGAGAAGTACGTCAAGAAAAAGCCCAGCATGTGGTGGCCAATTTAACGGTGCAGAATTTACTCCAAGCACTAGATCAACCATTACCCGGTTATCAAAAAAGGGTGGCCAATTTACCCCCCGGCTCCGGTGCTTTTGTCATTTATTTAGGCGTCAAGGAAGATGCCATTCCCCCAGACTGTGCTCCCCATCTACAGTTTTTGTACGATCGCCAGGGACCCATTGGCGAAAATAATTCCCTCTTTGTCAGTGTTAGTAAACCAGGGGATGGCCGGGCTCCCCGGGGCTGTAGAACTGTAATTGCTTCTTCCTTCACCGATGTGACCCCCTGGTGGAATGCTTCCCCGGAACAATATCAGGCTCTCAAGGAAAGTTACACAACCACGGCGATCGCCAGATTGGGAGAATATTTCAATTTGGATGAATCCACCATTGTGCACCAAGAAAGTGCCACTCCCCGTACCTTTGCCTGCTACACTGCCCGGGACCAAGGCATCGTCGGCGGAGTAGGCCAGCGTTTGACCACCTTTGGGCCCTTTGGCTTTGCTCCCCGTACCCCCATTCGTAACCTTTGGCTAGTGGGGGATTCCGTGCATCCGGGGGAAGGCACCGCTGGGGTAAGTTACAGCGCCCTCACCATTGCCCGGCAAATTTGTGCCAGTGGAGCAACAAACTCCTAGGGTCGAGTTAAGATGGGGAGAAATTGTTCATTGCTATCGATATCACCATTGCCACTATGGACCTACTCCTTTCTACCCTCGTCAGCTTCATCAACATTTACCTAGTGTTGTTATTTGTCCGTATTTTGCTGTCCTGGTTTCAAACTGCGGAGTGGGCTGGCAACATCATGGGCTTTCTCAGCCCCGTGACCGATCCCTATTTAAATATTTTCCGCTCCTTTATCCCGCCCCTGGGAGGCATTGATTTTTCCCCCATTCTGGCCATTTTTGCGTTGCAGTTTCTCCAACAGGCCCTCAGCAGTGTGGCGGGTCCCTACGCTGGCTTCTAATTGACATAATTCCGGTGGCTAAAAATCTGATTGGTGGTTAGATGCCCCAACCTCCATTTCCACTGACCATGGTTCACAAATCTTCCCTCTGTTACGCCAGGGGGATTTTATTTGTCCAGGTTACTATTAATAATAAATTTTGTTAGTGAGTAGAGATTCCCATCAGCTAGAGCTATGACAAACCAGGGTAAAGGGGAGTATTACCAAAGTTGAGACTCGGCTAAATTTTTCTTCCTAATCCTTGAAAGTCAAGCAGTATAAACTTTTAAGATCCTTTGCGCCCAATCAGAAAGATTTTTTCCTCAGGTTTTACGAGCAAAATAATAAGATTTATTTATGTCGTTTGGTTGAAGACCTAATTAAATAATCAGAAAATCACTCATTATATCTCCACTACTGATAAAATTATTGAGAATTACTTTTATTAGAGGAGTGAAAAAGTTCAGCCACCATGGTCCAAAAGTTATCCCGTCGCCTATTTTTGTCCATTGGAACCGCCTTCACCGTTGTGGTGGGTTCCCAGTTGCTCAGTAGCTGTGGCCAATCCCCTGATGCCCCGATCGCCGACACACCAGGGGAACAGCAGGAGATCAATTTATATTCATCCCGGCACTACAACACCGACAACGAACTGTACGCCAAATTCACCGCAGAAACGGGCATCAAAGTTAACCTGATTGAAGGTAAGGCAGACGAACTGCTGGAACGGATTAAGTCTGAAGGGGCCAACAGTCCGGCGGATGTGCTCCTCACAGTGGATTTGGCTCGTTTATGGCGGGCCGAAGAGGACGGCATTTTTCAGCCGGTGCAAAGCGAGATTTTAGAGACTAATGTCCCGGAATATCTCCGCTCCCCGGACGGGATGTGGTTTGGTTTCACTAAGCGGGCCCGGGTGATTATGTATAACAAGGGGAAAGTTAAACCGGAGGAGTTGTCCACCTACGAAGAACTAGCCGATCCCAAATGGAAAGGTCGGGTGATTATCCGTTCCTCCAGCAATGAATATAATCAATCCCTGGTGGCTTCCTTGGTGGTAGCTGATGGGGAAGAGTCCACCTTGGCATGGGCTAAGGGCTTCGTCAGCAATTTTGCTAGGGAACCCCAGGGCAATGACACAGCCCAAATTGAAGCAGTGTCTTCCGGCGAAGCGGATTTGACCTTAGCCAATACCTATTACATGGGGCGGCTCCTGGAAAGTGAAGATCCGGCCCAAAAGGCGATCGCCGAAAATGTGGGGGTATTTTTTCCCAACCAGGAAGGGCGGGGTACCCACGTTAACGTCAGCGGCGTGGGCGTAGTCAAAACTGCCCCTAATCGGGAGGGAGCGGTCAAGTTTATTGAATTTCTGGTCAGCGAACCGGCCCAGGCATTTTTAGCACAAAATAACTACGAATACCCAGTTTTGGCTGGGGTTCCCCTGAATAAATCTGTGGCTTCCTTTGGGGAATTTAAGTCTGACACCACCAGTTTGGACAAGTTGGGCCCTGCCCTAGCCCCTGCTACCAAAATCATGAACGAAGCAGGCTGGAAGTAGGATTCCAAGGTCCATTGGCAATGGTTGAGGAAAGCATTCGCTCTAATTCTTAGCCATTGTCATCGGGCTACCGATTAGCCCTCATGGGAAAGGCTGTCGATCTTGCCATTTTTGCCACAAATCCGGCCGCCTCTGTTGGGTTCGTTCCTCCTGCTGTTTCAATCGCCATTGGGCGATCGCCTGGTGGTTGCCGGAAAGTAACACTGGGGGCACAGCCAAGTCCCGGAACACTGGCGGCCTGGTGTAGTGGGGATAATCCAACAGATCGGTGCTAAAACTCTCGGCGATTAAAGATGCTTCTTTGCCCACGGTTCCGGGTAGCAACCGGGTGACACCATTAATTAAAGTTAAAGCAGGAATTTCGCCACAGGTGAGCACAAAATCCCCCAGGGAAATCTCCCTCGTCACCAGTTGGCAGACTCTTTCGTCCACCCCTTCGTAATGGCCACAGATCAACACCAATTGGTCATAGTCCGTCAATTCCCGAAACAAAGCCTGGTCCATGGGCTGTCCCTGGGGAGTCATTAAAATCACTTCCCGTTTGGACAGTACTGGCAACGATTCCACCGCCGCAAAAATTGGTTCTGGTTTGATCACCATGCCCACCCCACCGCCGTAGGGCTCATCATCCACCCGGCGATGTTTATCAGTGGTGAAATCCCTGGGGTTAATCAAATTAACGCTGGCGATCGCCTTTTCGAGGGCTTTACCTAGAAGGCCAGATTGCAGGGGAGAAGCAAAAAAATCAGGAAACAGGGTGAGAACGTCAAACTGCACAGAGGGCAAATCAAATTAGATCAAACTGGTGACACACCATACCACAAACACTGGCGATCGCCGTGATTATCAAAGCAACAAAGGGGTCTTGCCCCTGATTAACGGCAAAGGAAGTCACAATGCCTGCCCCCAGGGCGGAAACCAAACCAGCGCTGACTAAATCTTTGTTGGAACGATCAAACATGATTGTTAACCCCCACCCCTTAGTTATTGATCGGATTAATTAAAGTTATGGAAAAATTTCGTTTTACAAGGTATCACTCCCCCGGGGGAAAAGGGAGAGAAAGGGCGGTTTTTGCAACTAAGCTTTAACATCCGCCACATTTCTTTACAATTACGCTGCTTTATCGGGGAAATATGGCCCAGATCGCCAGTTAGGAACTGCTAGGAACTTAATCGTTACCAAGGCAAATGCCCAATCCCCGCGCAGTTTTCACCAAGGTGCCGTCCAACTGCACCGTTTGATAGGTTTGGATGGCTTCCTCAATGGGCACACTAATGGTTTGACGATTGCGCCAGGCTACCATATGGTCAAATTTACCCTCCGCAATCAAGTCCACCGCCGCCACCCCAAACACACTACCCAATAGGCGATCGAAGGGAGAAGGAATGCCCCCCCGTTGGATATGGCCCAGCACAGTGACTCTGGTTTCTGCTCCAGTCCGTTGGGCAATTTGTTCCGCAATGTATTTACCAATGCCGCCGTAGCGGTCTTCGCCAAACTGTTGGATTTGCTTGACCTGATCGCCCAATTCTGTCCGCACCGCTTCCGACACCATAACCAGGCAAAAGTTTTTCCCCTTGGCCTGCCGTTGACGAATTTTATTGCACACACTTTCGATGCGGTAGGGAATTTCAGGAATGAGAATAATGTCCGCCCCTCCCCCAATGCCGGCGGCCAGGGCAATGTGGCCCGCATCCCTACCCATCACTTCTAGCACCATGACCCGGTTATGGCTAGCGGCGGTGAAATGCAAACGATCCAAGGCTTCGGTGGCAATGTTGGTGGCGGTGTCGAAACCAATGGAAATTTCCGTTGCCCCCACATCATTGTCAATGGTTTTGGGAATGCCCACTAAGTTGATGCCCCCCTGTTGGGCTATGCGGCGCAAAATGGCTAAACTACCGTCTCCGCCAATGCCAATGAGAGCGTCAAGCCCCAACTGACGATAACCGGCAATAATATCTTCGGTGCGGTCCCGCACAGTGCCGTCGGCCATGGGAAAAGCGAACGGATTACCCTTATTAGTGGTGCCTAAAAAGGTACCTCCCATCATTAACAAATGGTCAATGTTATCCCGGTGCAGGGCGATCGCCTTGGGGGGATTTTCCATTAGTCCCTGGGTGGCTTCTTGAATGCCAATTACTTCCCAACCGTAGGTGCCAATGGCATGGTGTACCACGGAGCGAATTACAGCGTTTAGTCCGGCACAGTCTCCTCCACTGGTTAAAATACCAATGCGTTTAATTTCCCCCATGGTTTTCCTTGCCGATATGGTTCTGTTTTATTTGTAGAAGCAAATCGAATCAGCAAAACTTCTTTGTGAGAATTCTTAAAATTGTCCTCAATCCTTAACCTACTTTTAACTGATGCTGGCTAAGCTCCGCCAACGCCTTGCTTTTTTAACCCGTACCAATGGGACTATTGATTGGGGTAGGGGCATTCGTACTTTTTGCGGCATGGCAGTCCCCTATCTGGGGGGCATGGCCCTGGGAAATCCCCAACTAGGTTTGGGCGTTGGTTTAGCTTCCCAATTAATTTTATTAGCGGACATGGGGGGACTATATTCTGTCCGTTTCAAGACTATTTTCGGGGCCTGGGTCGGGGCGGCGATCGCCATGGCAGTGGGAACTATGGTGCCCGATGGTTGGGGTTTAGGGCTAGCAATAACGGGCTTCGTTTTATTTGCTAGCGGTTATCTAGCGGTTTATGGGGAGCAGGGAGCCATGGTGGGCATTGTCACCACCTTTGCTTTTCTCCTCGGTGCCCAAAATGTCAGTACCGATTCCTTTGAATTTACCTCCCTGGCGATCGGGGGAATGTGGAGCTTGATATTAGCTATTTTCATTTGGCCCTTCCGTCCCAATCAACCTTTGCGGCAAATGGTGGCCAACAATTACAGCATTTTAGGCAATTACCTCCGGGCCATGGCCGCCGCTAACTTTAGTCCCGATGACCCTCAAGCTCAGCAATTGGTGGTCAAACTGCGTCAAAACTTGCTTAAATCTAGGCAAACTCTGGTGGCCAGCCAGCGAGGGTTATGGGGACAAAGTAAATTACGGGAATTATTATTAGTTTTAATCGAGCATACGGAAAGATTAAATAAATGCCTAATGTTGCTCAATGAAATTGTTAATTTCCACAATCTACCCCAATTACAAACAGTGGAAATCCTAATGGAAGATGCGTTTAATGCTCTGGGGGAAGTTTGCTTAGATTTAGGACAAATGGTGCTAGGCAAAAGACGCATTCCTAACACTAACCGTTTGCAACTATTAGTGCAAGCATTGCAACAGCAAAAAAAATTACAACGGCAGGCTCTCACAGAGGATTTTAACGACTACAACAGTTTAACCACCGTAACCCAATTGGTTAACCATTTAGAAAACCTGACCAAACAATTAGAGCAAACCATTCAAACCGCTGAACTTTTACAAAATCCCCAACTTTTTTCCGATAATAATTCCAATGATCAAGGAAAACTAAATAAAGTTAGACTTATACCTTGGTGGGACCCCCTAGGGAGTAATTTTCACCTTAACTCGCCTTTGTTGCGCCATGGTTTGCGCATGGCATTGGGGGGCATGGTGGGGGCGACAATTGCCCATTTAACTCAAATTCCCTACGGTTTTTGGATTGTTATAACGCTAATTTTTGTGCTCAAGCCGGATTTTAGTTTAACTTTTCAAAGGTTATCCAATCGTCTTTTAGGCACTTTTTTAGGGGTGTTGGTAATGTCTATTGCCCTCAAGCTAATTCAAGATCCCCAACTCCTGAGTTGGCTGGGAATTCTGGCGATCGCCATGGGGATGGCCCTGTTGAGATTTCACTACAGTGTGGCGGTCTTTTTTATCACAGCTTTTGCTTTAATTCTTAAGGCCATTGATCCGTCGGTGCCCACGGAATATGCCCTCCTTTCCCGCCTGGTTTGTACCCTCATTGGCAGCGCCATTGCCCTAGGTTTAGCCTTTAGTTTTCTGCGGCAATCGGAAAATTTACGCTTCACCCAGGCCAGTGTCAGAATGCTAACTAATCTGGAGCAATATTTTCAGCAATTAATCCCCGCCCTACTGGGAAAAGAGTCAATTAACAAAAAAGAAGCAGAAAGGGTACGCAATGAAACTCGGTTAGCAGCCACCGCCATGCAGATTGCCCTGGATCGCTTACTCAGTGACCCCAGCACTCCCCTGGAAAAACAAGAGCCAGCCTTGACCATGACCAATTATCTAGCCCGCTTAAGTAGGGGTTTTCGGGTTTTGATCAG
This sequence comes from Synechocystis sp. CACIAM 05, assembly GCF_010222815.1. Classification (GTDB taxonomy): domain Bacteria; phylum Cyanobacteriota; class Cyanobacteriia; order Cyanobacteriales; family Microcystaceae; genus Synechocystis. The sequence continues at coordinate 290,816 of NZ_CP019225.1, forward strand.
TCATTTGGAAAATAGCTCCGGCAGTAATCCCCCGCCCCCCATTAAGTTATTTACCGAGCAAGTACAACAAAGTTTGGAAAATTTATGCTTTTCCCTGGAGCACCAATCATCACCGGCGGCTTTGCCCCCCATGGCCACCACCATTAAAGAAATCCGGGAATATCACCAGAGTTATCAAGCCCAAAGAATTACGGAAATTAATCAAAAACAAGACTTTACTCCCACCCGCCGTTATTTGGACGATTTTAATTTGGTGGTGGAGGAATGCCAACAAATTTACCAACGCCTGGAAACCATCCACTCGGCGATCGCCAGATTTACCGATAGTCCTCAGCTGGCCAATGGAATCAAACTCAAAAGTCAGCCCAGTTGAGCAATGTAAATGAGAAAATGAGGCAACAACAAAAAACCACCCCAAACAAGGCAAAGTTCAGAGCGGTGTGAATATTTATGGAATTGGGGAAGTCAATAATTGCCCTATCTAGACAATGAATAATGGCTAGACCGCAATCAGTGGGAGTTTTAGTAAACTCCTGGATTAATACGGTCATCGCCGGAAGTTAGCTCAATGCTTGGTTCAGTGACGGTGAAGCTACCCAAATTGGCTTCCAAGCGGCTTTTTTGAGTGTCACTCAAACCAGGAATGTCCAAAACTTCCTCTACGGTGTCGTAGGGGGCATTTTTAATGATTTCACTGGCCAAATTGGGATAAAAGCCCCGCAGACCACGAAAATCCCGAATATCACTATTATTTAAATCAATCTTTTGACCAAAATCCGTAGTCAATTTAGCATCCACAGCGTTCAGTTCAGCCAATACAGGATTGGGAGTGAGAGCTTGGGCCAAATCCGCTCCCAGAAAACCCATCAATCCGATTAATAAGCTACACGCAACCAGTAGGCGGGAAATAAATTTCATGAATTGTCTCCTATAACCAAGGCAATGAATTGTTACTATCTGAGAAAATTATGCCGACTGCGCCGATTTTGTAAGGTCAAACCAGCGCCAATTACAATAGATTGTATATTCTTGGGGCACGGCTGACCATCTGCCCCAGATTGGCTGGGTAATTATACTTATTAGAATTGGGACTGGTTTAACCCTTGGGGCGACTAAATGCCAATCACATATTTGCGCCATTCATGGTTGCGGTCGTTGCGGGTATGTTTAATGATTTCAAACAGCAGACTGCTGTAGGGGCGACGGGGGGTATAATTTAGGGACATTTGTGCTTCCCTGGGGGTACGATTACCCTTCTTAATGTTGCAACGCACACAGGCAGTGACCAGATTTTCCCAACTGTCTCCCCCACCCCGGGAACGGGGAATAACGTGGTCTAGGGTGAGTTGTTCACCTTTGTAATTGCAATACTGACAGGTGTGGCGATCGCGCTCCAGTACGTTGCGGCGAGTGAGGGGAATTTCCTTGTAAGGAACCTTGATATACTGCCGCAGGCGAATCACCGACGGGAGGGGAAAATTGGCGTAGATCAGCTTGCCGTTATTTTCCAAAGCTTCGGCCTTATCTTTCAGCAGTAACACCACCGCCCGTTGCCAATGGGTAATGTTTAAAGGTTCATAGGAAGCGTTGAGGACTAAAACCTTAGCCATGGTCTGCCATCGCTGAATTTTTTTCCCTAGATGCTAGCACAATCAGCTTTTGGGATTCAGAGGGCTGTTGCTCAGTTAGAACTTTTTTCGATTCTGCTACTAACTCCCTGGAAAAATAGGTGAGTGTCCCTGGCGGTTGGTTTTGCCATAATCCACCATAGGTGAACCCCCCAACAGCATTGAGTCAGGGGGGACAAAATAGCCAGAGCTAGGCATTAGGGAATATGGACGGAGGAAACCATCGACTATTCTTCAGTACTGTTTACTAAAATCTCACCGTCAAAGGGTTGAACACCAACAGTGGGATATTCATCATCCGAAGGGCCAAAAACCCTGGCAAATGCTTCGGTGAAATATTGCATAAGGTCCTGTAGCATCTCAAGTAATTTCATCATAACCTCCGTCCCAATGGGGGAAACTCAACAGTTGTCTTTTGGGCAAGTTTGAGAAAACGGGGAGGTTTTCTGCCTCTGGTTTTATCAACCAGGACTAGGTATTAGGTAATTTATTTTCCTGCCCCCTGTCTTTCCTCTTGTTTTAATTATCCAATGAAAAACAGGTTAGATGAGGATTTCTTAATATATTGTCAAATTGGGAAAATTTTTTAGACCAGACTCCAGGGCAACTTTTTACTGCTCAATTTATTTTTTGCCCACTGGGCATATCTCCTCAGGCATTTACCACAGTTCCTTTATGGTTTTCTGACAAACACAATTTTGTTTGACCTAGGTTGAAATTTTTGTCTTAACTGCCCGGATTTTTAGATCATGTATTCACTACTAACTTGATTGAGAAATGTTGAGACTGGCCAAGCTTAAAGTCTGGCAAAGTCAATTGACAGAGGGGGTATGTATCCCCTAGGCTTAGGCTTATTTTCCGGCCTCCGGTCGACCAGCTCAGCTTGGGCAATTGATCAACAATTCATTCCATAGAACTAATCAATGCGTGTTTGTGTTATCGGAACGGGATATGTGGGTTTAGTCACTGGCGTTTGCCTGGCCCATATTGGCCATCAAGTAATTTGTGTTGATAACAACGAGGAAAAAGTCAAGCTCATGCGGTCAGGGCAATCCCCCATCTATGAACCCGGGCTGTCGGAGTTGATGGTGGCCAATATGGAAAGCGGTCGTCTAGTATTCACTACGGATTTGGGCAAGGGAGTCCAGGAGAGTGCAATTCTTTTCATTGCAGTGGGTACTCCCGCCTTGGAGGATGGTTCCAGTGATACCCGTTATGTGGAGGCGGTGGCCCGCAGTATTGGTGAGCATCTTGATGAACAGTATCGGGTGATTGTCAATAAATCAACTGTGCCCATTGGTTCCGGGGATTGGGTGCGGATGATTGTCACCGAAGGCAATGAAGCCCATCAACAACAAACGGGCCAGGCGATCGCCGTTAACTTTGACGTGGTCAGTAACCCAGAATTTTTGCGAGAAGGGTCGGCGGTTTACGATACGTTTAACCCGGACAGAATTGTGTTGGGGGGCAATAATCCCCAGGCCTTGGCTTTAATGCGGGAACTTTACACGCCCTTAATTGAAAGGCGGGTGGGGGAAAATCCTGAGCTGGCGCCGGTGCCGGTGGTGATGACGGACCTTAGTTCGGCGGAAATGATTAAATATGCGGCCAATGCTTTTTTGGCTACCAAAATTAGTTTTATTAACGAGGTGGCCAATATCTGTGACCGGGTAGGGGCGGATGTGACCCAGGTGGCCCAGGGCATTGGCTTGGATTCCCGTATCGGTAGTAAATTTCTTAATGCGGGCATTGGTTGGGGAGGTTCCTGTTTTCCGAAGGATGTGTCTGCGTTGATCCACACTGCGAAGGACTATGGTTACACCACTTCAATTTTGAATGCCGTAGTGGAGGTAAACCAGGTACAACGGCTGATTGTGGTGGAAAAACTACAGCAGGAGTTAAAAATCCTCAAAGGTAAGGTGATTGGTCTGTTGGGGTTGACTTTTAAGCCGGATACGGATGACATGCGGGATGCTCCAGCCCTGAACATAATTCAACAACTGAATCGTTTGGGAGCCAAGGTGAAAGCCTATGATCCGATTGTTTCCCAGTCTGGGGTAAGCCATGGTTTATCGGGGGTAAAAATTGAGTCGACCCCGGCTATGTTGGCGGACCAGTGTGATGCGTTAATTTTGGTGACGGAATGGCAGGAATTTTTAAAGCTAGATTTTCCTGTCCTGGCCAGCCGTATGCATCAGGCTGTGATCATTGATGGTCGTAATTTCCTCGACAAGGAAAAATTGCAAGGGGCAGGATTCCGTTACCTAGGGGTTGGTCGTAGTTAGGGCCATATTCAGCTCAAAGGTTGATGGGGAATTAAACACCGCCAGATAAGTCCTAGTGACAATCTTACCCAACTTCAATTCCCCCCCTATCTCCCACGGACAGCAGAGAGAAACAACGTTACAATTAGATACAATTATCGTTGTCAACCATAGGGATGAATGCCTTACCCTGGGGGTGTTTCACCATCACTGACGACGGCATAAAAATTGTCCCATTGTTTTTCCTATGACCTTTGTAGCCGCTTCCATAACTGATAACCAATTCGATGTGGCGATCGCCGGGGGAGGCGTTGTGGGGCTGGTACTAGCGGCGGGTTTGCGTCATACGGGGCTGAAAATTGCCATTATCGAAGCTTTACCGAAGGAACAGGCCCTAACTAAACCCCAGGCCTATGCAATTTCCCTGCTGTCGGGCAAAATCTTAGCGGGACTGGGGGTCTGGGAAAATATTAAGGACTCCATCGGTCATTTCGAACGCATCCAAATTTCCGATAATGACTATCGGGGTACCGTTCCCTTTGCCAAGGAAGATGTAGACGAACTGGCCCTGGGCCATGTGGCGGAGCATCCAGTCATTCTGCAGGCGCTGGAAAATTGTGTAGAGCAATGTCCCCGCATTGCCTGGTTTCGTCCCGCTGAGTTGATCAGTTTTACGGCGGGAGAGAACCACAAACAGGTCACCCTACAACAGGAAGGAAGACAAATTACCCTACAGACCAAATTGTTGGTGGCGGCGGATGGGGCCCGTTCCCGTTCCCGTTCCCTGGCGGGGATTCAAACCAAGGGGTGGAAATATTGGCAATCCTGTGTGGCTTTCACCATTCAGCATCAAGCCCCTGACAATACCACTGCCTTTGAGCGTTTTTGTGACACTGGTCCCATGGGGATTTTGCCCCTACCCGGCGATCGAGCCCAGATTGTCTGGACCATGCCCCACCATAAGGCCCATACCCTAGTGAATCTACCGGAAGCGGACTTTATTACAGAACTGCGCCAACGCATTGGCGATAGCCTGGGGGAATTTCATTTAATTAATGCCCGCCGTTTATTTCCGGTGCAACTAATGCAGAGCGATTGTTATGTGCAACCCCGCTTGGCATTAGTGGGGGATGCGGCCCACTGTTGCCATCCGGTGGGGGGTCAGGGTTTAAATTTGGGCATTCGGGACGGAGCCGCCCTGGCCCAGGTTATTGCCACGGCCCACAGCCAAGGGGAAGATTGGGGTTCCCTAGCAGTGCTGAAACGTTATGAACATTGGCGTAAACCAGAAAATTGGCTCATTTTGGGCTTCACTGACCTGCTAGATCGTTTCTTTTCCAGTCATTGGCTGCCGGCGATCGCCTTGAGAAGGTTTGGCCTAGAGGTATTGCGCCTAGTGCCTCCAGCGAAAAAGCTGGCCCTCCGTTTGATGACTGGTTTGCTGGGCCGTAGACCCCAATTGGCCACAGGGCAACCTTTAGTGAGTCAGTAACCCTAGATGGTCAGGCGATGGGCAATTAAATTCCCTAGTAATATGCCGATCGCCCCGATGACTAAACTCCCTAAACCGTAGAGTACACCCTCGCCAAACTGCCCCATACGCCAGAGGGAAGTTACTTCCAGAGCATAGGTGGAAAAGGTAGTGTAGGAACCCAAGAATCCCACCGCTAAAAGCAACCTTAAATCCGGAGACACCAAGGCCGGCTGGGTCGCCAAGGTCACCACCAAACCCATACCCACACAACCGGAAAAATTAATTAAAAAAGTGGCATAGGGTAAATCGTTACCAAAAACCCTGGCCAGAAAAATAGTGGCATAGTAGCGGGCCAAGGCCCCCGGTATGGCTCCTAAAATAATTGCCAATGGCGATCTTAAAGGAGCTGGCATGGCCCCCAACCATTGCAATAAAGGATTCATACAAGATCGTCAAAATCGAATTCCCGGTCTAATTGTTGTTGGGAAGGGACTCCCCGCCGACGATTACCACCGGATAATGGGGCCAGCAAACTGCCCACCACCAGTCCCCCGGCCAAGGAAAATACCAACAGCAGACCCACCGGCATCTCAATGGACTGCAATGTCAAAAAACTCAGGGCCACAGGGGTGACATTTTGGATGGCCAATAATGCCAGGGATATTAACCCCAAAGCTAAAACCATGGCGATCGCCAATTGACTCATGCGACGTAGCATCCAACGAAAACTCCCCTCTGCGGTCGGCTCCACTCCCCAAGGATAGCTCAAAAGCCAGCCCAAGCCGTTCCCATTACCCCCAAGCTGAAACCACCAACCCTTGCCACTGCAGAAAAAATCGAGCATTCTGGATTATGAGGATTACGGTTAAAATAGTTGGCCGTCAGCCACGGCGACAACGGTGGCAGCAAGAGTAATAAAAAACAACACCAGTGGACTTGCCCTATTCCACTTTTTTCCATGTTCATCCCCCCAAAGATGGGACTGACATGCCCTGAAGAGAGCCCTATGGTGGTAGTAGAGCAGTCAAAGCTCTAATTTGGTCTCGGTGTGTTAGGACGTGTCAAGGAGAGAAGCTGATGAAATTACAGCATCCCAAACCCCACAATTCTGTCCGTCGGGCGCTGCGCTCTTGGGCCGGCCCCTTGGCGATCGCCCTAGTGATGATCATTGGCCTGGAAACGGCGGCCACAGCGGCTTTTTCTAGTCTCGAGGAACATACCGTTGTTTATAACGGCAAATGCCCCGGTGACAGGGACGATGACTGTAGGGACTAAGCAGACAATTGTCCGTTGGTTAAGGACACTGGTTGACTAATAAACCGGTAATTAATCCTAGCTAGCGGACCATTAACTTAGTCTTCTACCACTTATTACTAAGGGCAGGCGAGGGAAAATCTCCTTCACCTCCTTTTTTTTTGACAATTTTTGCCAGTGTGGAGGCAAAATAGAAGCAGTTTGGTCAGATTTTCCTCTAATTACTCCAGGGGTAAGCTAAAAAAATTCCTGTGGTCCTGCCCATCGGCGGGCTTAAGATTAAAATAAAGCGAGAACTTTCCCGACAAAATCGTCTCCACTGCTCAGGACAACGACTTGTGCTCTATCTGGCTGAAATTAAGAAACAAACCAAAAACTTTTTAGGCGGTTACAAAACCGAGTTAAAACTTCTGGCCTGTCAGCACAGTGATCAGACCTGGAGTGCCCTGCCTAACGAAGAAAACTTCCAAACCGACGACATGGGAGAAGCCAGGGAGGGAACCCTATGGATCCTAAACCTGAGTAATAGTCGCTCCCTACAAGGGACTCCAGAAGTAGCGGCGCCAGAGTTAGTGCGGCAGTTGCAAAAACTGTCCCGCCTCTCAGAAAAACTCAAGGAACAACAGAGCGAAATTGAACGTTGGCGAGAATCCCTCACTTTTCAGTTCCAAGAACTGAGCCAGCGAGAAATGGAAATTGAAGCGAAGGAGTCGGAGGTTGAAGACCGAGCCAATCAGCTTGCCCAGGTGGAACAGCAAAGATATGAGGTGGAGCAGGCCCGACAAAGGTTAGAAGGGGAAAGAGAACAATTGACCGAACTCCAACAGCAGTTTGGCAGTTTGCTGGAAAATAGTGCTGAAAATCGGGAAGTGTTACAGGGCATACTCCACCGGTTAGGAGCTTACCCGGAAGCTATCCCCGCCCTATTTACGGCCGCAGCCAATACCCAGCAAAGCACCGACCAACAACAACAGATCTTTAATGACCATTGGCAGATGGTTACCAGTGCAGAACAGGAGTTGGGCCGGAACCAAGCATTAATTCAGCAAAAACAGGAATTATTGGTCATCCATGGGCAGGAATTGGATGCCATCGCCCAAGAATTAGGTAAAGCGAAAGTTCAACTAACAGTGGAACAGGAGGGGGTGGTTAATGGCCAAAAGCTCCTGACCCAATTGAAAGCTGAAATTGCGGCCGCTGAAAGCTTACAAACCAATCTCTATCGATTGGCCACCGGCGCGATGAGTGTCGATAAAGACCATCAAATTGATGTGCAACATCTGGAACAATTGCCCCTGGGGGAACTGGAGGAAACCGTTAAAGCATTGCAGACTGATATGCAAAAATTAGCCCGCTTTGTTAACGATCAAGAGGAAGAGTTAACTCTGCAATGCGAAGAAGTGGAAGCTATCCAAGCCCGCCTAGAAGCCGCTGATGAGTATAGTCGTCTCACCATTGAGGAGGAGTTAAACGAAGAGCAGGAAAGGAAGCGCATGCTGGACGAAACCCTGATTGGGCAGCGCCGCAACCTCAAGGAGCGCCAGGAAGTGTTGTTGCAACATCTCAAAATTCTTCGTCGTCGCCAGGGCATTGTGGAAATTGACGACAGTATCCCCAACATTGATTTGGATCCAGTCATTCAACAATTGGAGGGGCGCAAGCATAAACTCCAGGAGGAAAAAAATAAGCTGGAACAAAATTTGCAGTCCACTAGGCAGGGTTTGGCAGAAATTGAAACCATGATTGCTAGTCTCGACCAGCAGTATCAGGCGAAAAAGACTAATTTTGAGCAAGACCGCCGGGAAGTGGAAGATTTACAGAAACAGACAGCGGCGCTAGAAGCCCAGGGTCGTTTGTTGAGGGCAGCTTTGCAACCTCTGCAGGATCAGTTGGATGTAATTAAACCCCGGTTGCAGGAAATGCAGACCCTATTGTTTGGCGGTTAGTTGGGTTGGTTGCCGACTTCCATGGATTGGGGCTGAAGAAATTTCCTTGTGCCCTGGCATTCTGGCCTGGATTACTGGGATAATGGCCCCTATTATGGGCTTTTGTATCGAAACCATAGTTCTGAAGTTATGACCCAAACCTCCCTCGCCCCCTCCCGTCATCCCCTCAGAGGATATATTCAAAATTTAGAGGCGGGGCAGGCCCTGTTGGCGGATTCCCCGGCTAACACGCTGGAAGTGGTGGGCATCCTCAAAAGCTATGGCGTTATTCTCGATGCCTATTCCATCAATCTGCAACACATTGCCCATACCCAGTATCTGAAGTTATTTCCCTTTTTTAAATATTTCAACGGTAATGTCAATGGCGATCGCCTATTGAAACATTGGTGGCACAATCGCATTAACTACGAGTATGCAGAATATTGCATGAAGGCGATGATGTGGCATGGAGGGGGAAAATTGGATGAATATCTAGACAGTGCCGAGTTTAAAGCCAATGTTAAAAAGTTAATTAAAGCGAAAATCAAAGGCAATCCTTTTTTGCAATTACTTAACCAGATTTTTCCCGAATTTTTGCCGGAACAAATGCGAATGATGGCCTACTATTCCGCCTTGGGTCAATTCTGGCGGGTGATGGCGGATATGTTTTTGAATTTATCTGACCGCTATGACCGGGGAGAAATTAAAACCATTCCTGATGTGGTGCAACATATCCAAGACGGCCTAGTGGCCGATGCCGCCCGCCCCATTATTTACCGGGTGGAGTTGGGGGGAACTACCTACGATGTTTTGCCCCCCAGTGCCAATTTAGCTTTTTTGATGGAAACCGCAGTGCCCTACGTGGAGGCGGTGTTTTTTCGGGGTACTCCTTTCCCTGGCACCATTTCCTACAATGCCCAAGCGGGACAGATTCCCCCTGACCAAAGCCTGTTTACCTATGGGGCCCTCTATGCCGATCCCCTCCCCGTTGGTGGAGCTGGCATTCCCCCCACCTTGCTAATGCAGGATATGCGCCACTTTTTGCCGGACTATCTCCGACGGGTTTATCAGGCATCCCTACGGCAGGAAGGGGATTTACTGGTGCAAATTTGTGAAAGTTTTCAAAAATCAATGTTTTGTGTCACCACCGCGGCCATTCGTGGTTTAGCACCCTATCCCCTGGAGACCGATAATCCCCAGGAACAGGAGACTAACCGAGCTTACCTGGAAATTTGGATGAATCGTTTTCTCACTTCCCGGGTGGAGATTATTAACCAACCCTCAACCATGGCCGATTAGCCGGCTCTCCATCAGCACTGTGGTTGAAAATCTTGAAACTATTGACCAAGCAATGGAGCGGTGTCGCACAGAAACTCTCCGCCTGTTGCACCGCATTCCCCCAACCCTAGGCGATCGCCAATGGCACCCAGATTTCAGTCCCATTGATTGGCACTTTGGTCACATTGCCTTTACCGAAGCCCTTTGGCTATTGCCGGAGCAGGAGCGGAAAAAATTTCATACCCCGTCTTACCAAAAATTGTTCCGAGCCGATGGTTTATCGAAATCGGAACGCTGTGCATTACCTAGCCGTGGAGTTATTGAGCAATATTTAGGGGAAGTTAGGGCCTCTGTGAAGCAGGTCTGGGGATCAGCTGATCGATCCTGGGACCGAGCCCAAGCAAGGTTAAGGTGGTGGCTCCTACAACACGAAGTCCAACATAGTGAAACCATTAGTTTTTTAAGTCATTTAGCCGGAATTGATTTAGGGGTTAATAGCCAAATCCCTGGGGACGAATGCCCAGAACCAGTGCTGGAGGCAACCATGGTGCCTATTCCCGCTGGAGGTTTTTACCAAGGCAGTGAGCAAATATGCGCCCAGGACAACGAACGCCCCGCCCATTGGGTCGAAGTAGAACAGTTCTGGCTAGATAAATACCCAGTTACCCAGGCCCAGTATCAACAATTTATCGATGCCGGTGGTTATCAACAAAGCAAATACTGGACAGAAGCTGGTTGGCAATGGCGATCAAGGGATAACGTCACAGCACCGCTTTATTGGCAGCCCGAAAGTAACACCCAGAACCATCCCGTCTACGGAGTCAGTGTCTACGAAGCCGAGGCCTATACCCACTTTATTGGTAAACGTTTACCCACAGAGCAGGAATGGGAAAGGGCCGCCCGTTGGTCTGGTCAGCATAACTCCAGCACCTATCCCTGGGGGGAAACTTTGCCAACCAAAGAGCAATGTAACTTTAATAATCACCGTGGGCGCACAACTCCTGTCGATTATTATGACCAGGGTCGTAATCAAGGTGGCTGTTATGACCTGTTGGGCAATGTGTGGGAATGGACAGCTTCTACTTTCGAGCCCTACGATAATTTTCAACCCTATCCCTATCGGGGTTACTCCCAAGCCTATTTTGATGGGGAACATCGGGTGATGCGGGGCGGCAGTTGGGCTACCCGTAGTTGGGGCTTAAGGGGCAGCTTTCGCAATTGGTACCATCCTTGGACTAGGCAAGTTTTGGTCGGTTTTCGTTGTGCTGGTTAAAGTTCTAGCTAATTTTTGGGGTATGCCAGAAATGCCACCAAACTATTATTCTCAATGACTAAAAACCACCCACAAAGCGCCCAGGACTAAAAGTATTGTGGGGGTCGAACTGATTTTTTAGACGGCCCATCATAGCCAAACCATGGCCACTCTGGCCCCAAACGTCCCAGTGTTTTTTACATTCCGGAGACGCTTCTAACACCGTTACATAACCACCATAATTCTGACAAATTTGCCTTTGCTGGTTCAACTTTTCCCGGTCCAGTTGGCCAAAACGTACCCAACCAATGCCATTGCCCAATTGTACGTGTCCCAACCCTGGTAACTGTTGCAGAAAATCCGCTGCCTTAGCGGGTAAAAGACCAAACTTACAGAGTATGGTTTCCGTAGTACCCTGCCTGGCCATGGCATTTTCCCACCGTTGCCAAAGTTCGCTCTCTGCTTGATTGTCAAAGGACTGGCTGGCCAAGGTCAAAGTTTGGGCGAGTTTTTTTACCTCATCAATCTGGGCCTGCACCACCGGCTCTAGGTTTTGGAAACGGACGAGTAAGCCCAATTCTTCCCCAAGGTTTAATGCTTGAACTAGAGCCGGGGAACAGATTAGGGCCGCGGTGGGTGCCAGTCCCGATCGCCGCAGGGCTTGGCTGAGTTCGGCTAGTTGGTTGGTATCACCAGTTAAAAAAACGGTTTGGGAATGGGAAGGTAGAGGGTAAAGACGGAAGGTAATTTGGGAAATAAAACCTAACGTGCCGTAGGAACCAACGAAAAGTTTCATCAGGTCATAACCGGCCACATTTTTGACCACCCTACCGCCGGCTTTGGCCAGTTGCCCATCCCAGCGGACAAAGGAGAATCCCAAAACTAGGTCTCGCACCCCACCGTAACGCTGTTGCCACGGCCCCGCACAACCTGTGGCCATAATGCCTCCCACCGTTGCCTGGTCATGGTAGAGGGGATTAAGGGGCAGAAATTGCTGATGGGGTTGCAAAATAGCCTGTAAATCCTTGAGTTTGACCCCCGCTTCCACCGTCACGGTCAAATCTGCCACCGCATGGTCAACAATCCTATTCAGGCCAGCACTGCTAACCAGTAACTGCACCGGCTTAGCTAATCCACCCCAAGCCAATTTACTTTGGTTGCCACAGGGGATGACTGGCCAATTATTTCGATCGCACTCACTCAGCAAACATTGCAACTCTTGCTGACTTTCTGGGGCTACCCAATGACTGGGGGCATGTTCCGGCTCAGCTAAAGCCTGGGCGATCGCCATTTGTTGGTGGGGAGGCAAATCTTGGACGGAACAGCTAGAGCTGTGGGGAAAGTTTTGGGGTGAAAAAGGTAGGGAAACAACAGCCATGGGCATTGATAAAGACAAATAGCAACCCCCAAAATCTCCAATTACAACGTCGATTTTGACGCAGTTTTGTGGTTAATTTAAAACAAATTAAGGCAAGACTGAGGGTTCCATATCCTTGGACAATAGCATAATGCTTGACGGTAGTTGCTAGAATTTGTCTAGGGGTAAGGGAGGCTCCTTTACCACCGTCCTTCCGTTGAACAGGTCAAACTTTTTATCCCGTCCCTGAGAGGTCAATGTCATCCCCCCAAGTCCCCACAGTTTTTGCCATTGACGATAGCCCTTTGAATCTTAAAATTCTCCAGCGTTTTCTGGAAAAACAAGGCTGGAAAGTGTTCATAGCGGAGGATGGATTAACAGCCATTACTGAGATCAGCCAAGTGCAACCGGACATAATTGTTTTGGATATTATGATGCCCGGTATAGATGGCTTTGAAGTTTGTCGTCGTCTCAAAGCAGCTCCAGCCACAGCGGAAATTCCGATCATTTTTCTTTCTGCCCTCACCGATCAAAAAAGTATTGTCAAAGGATTAGAATTGGGGGCAGTGGACTACATCCACAAACCATTTCAGCAAGAGGAAATTATCACCCGTTTACAACTACAACTCAAGTTACATCAAACAAACCAAGCTCTGCTGCAAAAGAATCAACAATTAGAAGAACAAATTGAAAAAACAGCCCGGACCCAAGCGGCATTAATGCAGTCGGAAATCAACTTTGCCGTTGCCTTTAACCAAAGTCCTGACCCCATTTTTATTTACGGCCGTAATAGCGGCTGTATTATGGATGTTAATCAGCCATTTTGTCAATTTTTTGGCTTGACCAAACAGGAATTGGTGGGAGTGAGTCGTCAGCAGTTTTACTTTTGGGTAGATGAACAACAAAGACAAAGTTTTTTAAGGGATTTATTGCTATGGCAAAAAGATGGCCTGGTTAAGTTTGAAAATCGGGAAATTGAAGTCTATGACCAGGAAAAACAAGTCCGGACAATGTTGCTATCCGGGGAGCCGATGGAATTTAATCGGGTAGATTGTTTACTGTTTGTCATGCGCGATATTACCGAACGCAGAAAAGCTGAAAAACAACTCAAAATTCTCTCCCAAGCCTGTGAACAAAGTCCTGCTTCCATTGTTATTACCGATGTTCAGGGCAATATTACCTATGTCAATCCTAAGTTTGAAGAAATTTCTGGTTATAAATCAGCAGAAGTGCTGGGCAGAAATCCCAGAATTTTAAAATCCGGCAATAAAACCCAAGAAGATTATGAATTAATGTGGAAAACATTGGCTTCTGGTCGTAATTGGCACGGCGAATTCCATAACCGTAGAAAAAATGGAGAATTGTATTGGGAAAGGGCGTCCATTTCCCCCATTTCTAATCAGCAGGGTATTGTCACCCATTATGTAGCAGTCAAAGAAGATATTACCAAGGAAAAACAACAAGCGGAGGCTCTTTTTCACCAAGCCCATTATGACCATTTAACCGGTTTACCCAACCGCATTTTAGCCAAGGATCGGCTCCAACAAGCCATCGAGTCGGCCCTACGCCAGAAACATATATTTGGTTTAATGTTTTTGGATTTGGATAATTTTAAAAAAGTGAATGATACCCTCGGCCACGATGCGGGGGATCAACTTCTAGTGGAAGTTTCGGAACGATTACAACGGGCTTTGCGGCAGACAGATACCGTTGCTCGCTTGGGGGGGGATGAATTTTTAATCATTTTAGATCAGGTTTCCCATAGCCGTAAGTTAATGGCGATCGCCCAACGGTTATTAAGGGTGATGCGGCAGCCGGTCAATTTGCAAGGTCTGGAATTTTTTGTCCATGGCAGCATTGGCATTACCGTTTTTCCCGACGATGGTTTCCATGCTGATGTCTTGCTGCGGAATGCGGATACGGCCATGTATGCGGCCAAGCTAGAGGGGCGGAATATGTTTCGTTTTTTCACCCCCCATATGAACCAGGCAGCTCAACAGAGAATGGCAATAGAGTCGGAATTGCGCCAGGGTTTATCTCGCCAGGAATTCCAAATTTTATATCAGCCCATTGTCAGTTTGGAGTCGGGGCAAATTGTCGGGGCGGAAGCGTTGATGCGTTGGCATAATCGACTGCTGGGTACAGTGCCGCCGGATCAGTTCATTCCCATTGCAGAGGAGGTGGGTTTGATTGTGGAGTTGGGGGAATGGTTACTAGATAATGTCTGTTGCCAGGCAGCCCATTGGCATAGCGCCTTGGGGGAGCAAACTTTTTGGGTGTCGGTGAATGTTTCCCCCCGGCAGTTAAAAGATAGTTATTTTGTTGCTATTTTGCAGGAATTCTTACAACGGTATCAGGTGCGACCGGAATGGTTAGAGCTGGAAATTACAGAAAATTTAATCCTGGAAGAAAATGGCGATCTACTGAAAAATTTAAGTGATTTAGAAGAGGAAAATATTGCCCTTTCCCTGGATGATTTTGGTACTGGTTACAGTTCGTTAAACTATCTGCGTAAATTTAACTTTAATTCCCTCAAAATTGATCGCTCCTTTGTAGAGTTGTTGCCCCATGATAATAATACTGTGGGGTTGGTGCGGGCCATTATTGCCATGGCCCACCATCTAGAGCTAAAAGTGATTGCTGAGGGCATTGAAACCCCAGAACAGTGGAATTTTCTTCGTCTCCAAGGCTGTGATTATGGCCAAGGTTATCTATTCAGTCCGGCGATCGCCGTGGAGGAATGGGAAAACCTGGGGCAGAAGCCACCGTTCTTCCCCTGATTCCGGTAGGATGGGATCAGCCAAAATCCAGGTTAGTTTTCTGGGTTATTCGGCCTAGTTGGATTAGCTTGAAGGGAAGGGATGCAATGGGGCAACCAGGTCTAACAATGGGGTTTAAGACTGTGTTTAAAAAGCCCTTCGTGATGGGGGGAATTGGCCTGTCAGTCCTACTGGGGCTTTGGTCCACCACCCACAGTGCCGAACAACCATGGGACCAATGGGGTCTATGGGCTTTATCCGGTCTGGGATTGGTTATCTGGCGGTGGCGGCGGCGTCATCAAGTCCCTCCTGAGCAGAAACAGATGTTAACTCCAGAGGTTCTGCAAAAGGCGATCGCCCAGGGGGAAAAGTTATTGGCCCGCCGTCAGGCCCAGGCACCGGATTTGGTTCTGGAAGATTTGGCCCAGGAACTGCAAGCATTACAAAAACCAGCCCCCCCCCCCCAAGCATTAAACGGTATTGTCCTAGGGGAAAAACGCAGTGGCAAAACCAGCTTATTGGACCTATTGCCGTCCCAGTTGACCCCAGGGGAAGGAGAAAAACCATTAATTTTGAATTGGCAAGTGGTGGCAGCGGAAACTCCCCCGGAAACCATGGCCCAGTCAATGACGGAAGCCCATTGGGTCCTAGTCCTAACCACTGGAGATTTGACCAGCGCCCAGTGGCAGGTGTTGGAGTTTTTGCAAACCCACCATCACCATTGGCAATTGTTATTTAATAAGCAGGATATTTACCCGATCGGCGATCGCCAAATCCTCTGGGATCAATTGCAGCATCAGGTGAATCAATTGGGTAACGCCAACCCGGTTATTCCCATTAGCGCCGCCCCCCAACCGATCCAAATCCGTCGTTATTTGGCCGATGGAGAATGGGAAATCGACCAGGAAACTCCTCCCCCCGACCTGGGGAATTTGGTGTCCCAACTGCAACAACAGGCCACAGAGCAGTGGGAATCCCTGGTTTTGGGTCAACAATGGCGTCGATGCCAGGCCATTAACCAACAGGTGGAGCAACGGTGGCGAGAAAATCGCCGCACCCTAGCCATTCCCCTAGTGGAACAGGCCCAATGGTTAGCCGCTGGCACCGCATTGGTTAATCCCGTGGCTAATTTAGATCTGCTGACGGCGATCGCCATCAATGGTCAACTGGTCTGGGACTTGGGGGAACTGTACCATCAAAAAATTTCCCTGGCCCAGGCCCAAACAGTCGCCAAAGAGATGGGAACAATTCTGATCAAATTAGGTATGGTGGAACTATCTACCCAAGCTCTGGGAGCATTGCTAAAAAGTCAGCCCCTAACTTACTTGGCCGGTGGTGCCCTCCAAGGATTAAGCGCCGCTTACTTGACTCGCATTGCTGGTTTGAGTTTAATCACTTTCCTGGAAAGTCAAGATCCCGACCTCAGTGAACCCCAATGGGATTGGCAAAAATTGACTGCAGTGGTCAAACAGACCTTTGAGCAAAATCAGCGTCGGGCCGTATTGCAAGGATTTTTCCAGCGAGCCCGACAACAATTAAGTCCAGCCTCCCCAACTATTGCCTAGTTAACTGGTTAATAATCTCGGCGGAGCGGGGGTAGAGCTTGAGCAAATCTTCCCGATTGGCCAACTCAAAATCCTGAAAATCGAATCCAGGGGCAACGGTGCAACCCACTAGGGCATAATCTCCGCCGTTTTTAACCCGAGAAGCAAACCAACCATCCTTGAGAACCACCGCTTGGGGCACTTCTCCTTTTTCCAAATCCAAGCCCAGGCTGATCACCTCCAGCTCTCCCTGGGGAGAAAACCAGTAAATTTCCAAGCTATCACCGGCATAGAAATGCCACATTTCATCGGATTTAATCCTGTGGAAAGCGGAAAAGTTGTCCTTGGTCATCAAAAAATAAATTCCGGTAACTACATTTCTACTGCCGTCAAATCCTGCAAAATTTGCCTCTACTGGCGATCGATAGGTTTCCTTATAAAATCCCCCTTCAGGATGGGGGAGTAGCTCCAACTTTTCTACCCAATAATTAATTTCTTTTTTCATAAAATTTCTCCTAGATTAGAGTATTTAATTAAGCCTGTTAATTTGCCGAATTAAGTTAATTTTTTACCAATTTTCGCTCCGACCAGTCCGGTAAATTTTTCTGCAGAAGATATAACCAGACAATTCCCGCTGTTCCCAATAAAACTAGGGTGATGCTAACAACCTGAGCTATTCTCAGAGGGCCAAGCATCAAACTATCTAATCTTAAACCTTCAATCCACACTCGACCGAGGCTATAACCAATCAAATAAACACAGGCTATGGTCCCCGTTTTGATTTTTTCTGGATTTCTTAGTCCATAAAAAAATAGGGCTATCAAGATTGCAAAAATTCCTAGGTTCCAGACTGATTCGTATAAAAAAGTAGGATGGAAATAGGCATAGCTGGTCAGATTTGGCGGACGATTAGCAAAAGGAATATAGAGCTTCCAAGGCAAATTAGTGGGGGCACCAAAAGCTTCGGAGTTAAAAAAGTTGCCCCATCGACCGATCGCCTGGCCGAGAATGACCGCCGGGGAGAGTACATCCAGCAAATTCCAGAAAGATAATTGATGGTAGCGACTGAAAACAAGAATGGTGATCGTTCCCCCAATCAAGGCCCCATGGATAGCAATGCCCCCTTGCCAAATGGCAAAAATATTTAACCAATGTTGGGCATAGCGGGGCCACTCAAAGGCAACGTAATATAGGCGAGCAGAAGGGATGGCCGCCACCACTAACCAAATGACTAAATCGTTGAATAAATCCGGGTTAATGCCCCGTTTTTGCCCCAACCATTGACAGAGATTCAAGCCAATAATGACAGCACTGGCAATCAAAAATCCGTACCAACGCAGGGCAAAACCCCCTATCTGGAACATCACCGGCCCGGGGGACTGAAATTGTCCGAAAAATATTTGCTCAATCATTAATTTTCCTTCGGCGATCGCCAACCCCTAATTCTTAGCATCAATGTGGGATTTTACCCAAATGCGAAAAGCCTTGATGGTTTTGTTGCGGCCTTCCTGGTCAATGCGTTGTAGATAGGCGGGAATAATTTCCCTGAGATCAAAATCAGGAAAAATCGAGCTAACTTCCCTTTGGCGGTATTCCCCTTGTTCTAGGCAGTGAATTTCCAATTGTCTGCGTTTAAAACGCCACACTTCCGGCACCCCTAATTGGGCATAAATATCTAAATGGGTACGGGAAGTTAGATCCACTTCGAGAGCTAAATCCGGTGGAGGATCAATGGTGGCATCCCAACGTTTTAAACCCCGCACTTTCGCTTCATTTTGAATATAAAAACAGCTATCTGGCTCTAAACCCAGACCGAGAAACTTATTTTTAAAAGTTGTTGAACCCAAGGGGTAAAATTCAATGTCTAGCTCCTCTAACAAAGCTTTGACTAAGTCGCCCACTAGTTCTTTATCAATTTCGTGTTCAGGCAGGGGAGCCATAATTTCTAGTTGTTGACCATAGTAAGCAATGCGGGAACTGCGATGTTCGCCGAGTTCTTCCAGCAAAGCTTCAAATTCGTCCCAATCCACATCCCGCAAAACCAAGGTCTGGCCGGGAAGCACACTGATGCGGTCTAGGGCTAGCAACATGGCTCTTCTTCCTCGCAATATGGCTAGTTTCCATTATGGCCCCTCTACCAAAGACCAGGATTAATCCCCAGCCTAGGGCAGAAGTGAATAGAGAGAACTAACTATTAACCCAGTGCGGAACTTGAGCACCGGCTGGTCTTTAGTGACCTTGCAGAAGTGAATAGAGAGAACTAACTATTAACCCAGTCCTGGGGAACTAAGAATTTTTCTGTTAATTCTGCTTCCGGGCTACCGGCTTCGGGACTGTAGCAATATTGCCAACGTACTAAGGGAGGTAAAGACATCAAAATGGACTCAGTGCGGCCATTGGTTTGCAAACCGAAAATGGTGCCCCGGTCATAGACCAAGTTAAATTCCACATACCGACCCCGGCGATATAACTGGAACTGCCGTTGGCGATCGCCATATTCAGTATTGCGACGTTCTTCCACAATGGGACTGTAAGCAGGCAAAAAGGCCCGACCACAGCGTTGGGCAAAACTAAATAAATCCTCCCAACCCAGGGGCTCAATGGGGGCTAATTGGTTGCTGTACTGGGCCGCCGGGCCATTGGGGTCAGGGCCACGGTACAGGGGAGCATTGCCATCTTGGTAATCAAAAAAGATGCCGCCAATACCCCGCATTTCCTGGCGATGTTTGAGGTAAAAATACTCGTCACACCAGCGTTTAAATACCGGATAAAATTCCCCATGGGTTTGGTCACAGGCATTTTTTAACGTGTGATGGAAATGGGCCGCATCTTCAGCAAAGGGATAGTAGGGAGTTAAATCGGCTCCACCTCCGAACCACCACACCGGGCCTGCTTCAAAGTAGCGGTAATTAAGATGCACCGTGGGAATGTAGGGATTTTTTGGGTGCAACACCATGGAAGTGCCCGTGGCATAAAATTCGTGGCCTTCCGCTTCGGGGCGTTGCTTCAAAATTGAAGGAGGTAGGGATTTGCCCCAGACT
Source organism: Synechocystis sp. CACIAM 05 (assembly GCF_010222815.1). GTDB lineage: Bacteria > Cyanobacteriota > Cyanobacteriia > Cyanobacteriales > Microcystaceae > Synechocystis. Next base: position 310,592 of record NZ_CP019225.1, read on the forward strand.
TCGGAAAAATTGACTCCGCCCTGTTCCAAAAAATCTCCGTCCGCCAACACCCGGGAACGGCCACCGCCCCCTTCTTCCCGTTGCCAACTATCTTCCTGGAATTTGCCCTTGCCATCCAAGGCCTCTAGACCCTGACAAATTTCGTCTTGAAGAGTTTGCATAAATTGGCTGACCCGCTGTTTAGCGTCCGCCGGGGGCAAGGAATGATTAGTTTGGGGCTGGGTTGTGGGAGAGACGGTCATGGTGGAGATTGTTAAAAAAAGATGAATGAAAAATCTGAAATTATCCTAGAGTCCGCCAATCAATCTTGGGGAATTTTGGGTCTGATCCCTCCCAATAATTGCGAGACTAGGAGATCGGCTTAAATAAGCTCTAAACAGACGGAGAAAAACTGGCAACTCTAGGTTGATTCGATTCCCTAAAATCACCAGTTTTTCCTGGATAAGTTGTCACGCTAGGTAAATCTAGCCTTCGGAAGTGGCTAAACCAACTTCGGTGCTGCCTTGACTGCGGCGACGGGTGAGGCTGTTGAACACCATAATGCCGATCGCCTTGATCAGGTTGCCTTCAAGTTCGTTGAACATTTTCATGTTCATAGCAAAGGCGTCATTGGCTTCATCCACAATCCGTTCGGCGGTGGCTTGGTCAATAGGCAGATCATTCATAGCTTGACGGTAGGTATTTTTAAAAGCCTTTTCGTCATCAATGTCGGCAAATTCATAGAAGGCCGTGCCGCCATCGTGGAGATTCATGGCATTTTGGGCAATCTTCTTGAGGATTTGACCGCCGGAAAGATCCCCCAGGTAACGGGTGTAGGAATGGGCCACCAACAATTCAGGGGCCGTAGCGGCCACTTGCCGGACTCGATCCACATAGGCTTGGCCAGCGGCGGAAATTTTTACTTCTTGCCGCCAGTTGGGACCGTAATAGAATTGCAGATCTTGCTCTAGGCTTTGTTTACGGTTGAGTTCAGGGAAATAAATGTGGCTGAGGATGGGATGATCCTTGAATTTTGCCATTTCCTCTTCCATGGCACTGTAGACAAAGTAGAGATTGCCAACCAGCTTACGGTAGGAATTTTTCTCGACAACGCCCTTGAGGAAGCATTTGACAAAGCCGACGTTCTCCGCCATGGAGTGGGATTTTTTCGTCCCTTCCCGCAACTGGGAAGCTAAGTTGACACTCATGCTAAAAATACCTGTATATCTTGGGTTGAATGAAAAATTGGCTTTTAACGAAGATAAAAATATGCCTAGTTTATTAGCCTAAACGGATTCGTTGAGTCGTACCATTAAGTTTTTTTAACGTCCTCCCTTTGGCCATGACCTACACAACCCAGCAATTGCTAGAAATTTTGGAGCAGGAGCTACGGGCCACTTGCCAAGGTAAACGGGTGCTCCTCTCCCCTGGCGATCGCCTGGACAATCCGATCATGGCTAAGGCTATCAACCTCGACCAAGTGGGGAAGGTGTTTGCCTACCAAGATTTTCGTGGGCAGATCCATGAATATCAAAGGCAACATAACGTTTCGGGGCTGGTGTGGCGGCAATGCTATTTCCGGGGGGAATCCATTCAGTTTCCCGAGTTGCACAACCAATTAATTGCCGTGGAAGGGGATAAGGAAAAATTAATGGCTGTTAAACAGGAAATATTAGCATTTTGGCAACGGCACACCCAGCAGTTAAATTATTGGCTTATTGCCCATCAGCACCGACCTCTGCGACGGGAATCTTTGGTGGAACTGTGGGAACAAGCAGAGTGGGCAGAGTTAGACTCCACCCAACAGGAGCTTTTTCTCGGTATTTGCTGGGGCAATCCAGTGGAGTATCAATATCAATGGGCTAAGCCCAATTCCGGTTGTCATCGCATTGTGGCCACCCCTGACCAGCCCAGCGGTATTAAGTTTTAAACGATTTAGCCAGAGAATGGCGATCGCCCGCCCATAATCCTCTGATATAGTGTTAGATCAGACTTTATCTGATCATAAGGAGATCTGCCATGGCCCGTCGCTGTCAACTGACCGGGAAAAAAGCTAATAACGGTTTTGCTGTATCCCACTCCCACCGTCGCACCAAGAAATTACAACAAGCAAATTTGCAATGGAAACGGGTTTGGTGGCCCGAAGGCAATCGGTTTGTGCGTCTGCGTCTTTCCACCACCGCCATTAAAACTTTGGAATCCAAAGGCATCAACGCCATGGCCAAGGAAGCGGGCATCAATTTGAATAAATTCTAGGGCGACCGGCTGTAGTTTTTGTTGGTATCCCAGACAGCTTCCCATGGACAAATCCACAGAGGGGCAGAATCTTTAACTATGGTTCCGGCCCCTTGCCATTGGAGGGTAAAACCACTGGGTTAACAGGGGACGATAATTTAACAGGAAGGTCAAGATAACGCAGAATGGAAAGGTGAACTTCTCGATGGAGTAACTTCCGATGTTGGCGTTGATGCTATCCGGTGCAGTGGCCTTAGCCAGTCTAGCTTTTTTCTTTTCGGCATTTTTTGCCCCAAAATTGCATCGCAAGGACGATTTCCTTTGGAGTGGCGTGGGCTTTTTCTACGGCCTAGTGCTCTGGAACTGTGCCCAACGTTTCACTGGAGCCATTCTCCTTGGCCAAGCGGCTGTGGTGGTGTTGGTGCTGGCCTTTGCTTGGCAAACTCTGCGACTCCGGGCGGCGATCGCCAGAAATGCAATTGTAGAAGTTCCTAGTTTCTCCCTGCTGGATTGGTTCGCCGGTGGTCTGCAACGTAAACCCAAAGTTAAAACTCCGGTCGCCGTTGATGACAAAAAGGCTTCAACAAAGGATCAAGACAACACTGGAGTGGAACCTGTAACCGAGGCCGTTAAACAGGATTTGCCAGAAACAGGAGAACAACCGAAATCCGTTGAGGATTCTGCCCCAGCCCCTGTCGCAGAAAAAGTTATAGATGTTGTTGAGCAGGTTAGCGAAAGTGCTCCAACAGAAGCAGAAAGTGTAATAGAGACGGCACAAGAAGTGGTGGAGGAATTGAATCAAGCCGCCGAAACCCTGGCCGAAGAAGTCGTAGAAAAAGTTGAAGAAGCGGTGGAAAAAGTCGTTGAAATGGTTGACCAGAAGGAAGAAAATTCAGTTGGTCCCACCCCAGAGAAAGGGGAAGAGGTTCTGCTCAAAAAACCTAAATCAAAACTATTCCAACGCTTATTTGGCCGCAAAAAGCAGGCAGTTCCCCCGGCACAGCCCAAAGCATCCCAGCCGGAAATAGTGGAGCAAAAAGTAGCTGTTGAGCCGGAGAGTTCCACCGCTCAAACCGGTGATTGGGATGACGAGGAAGATTGGGGTGAGGATCTACCATCAACGGAAAATTCTAGTCCTATTGGGGAAATTTCCGATGAAGTGACCAATGATGACCAAGAAAATGATGAGACCAAGGTAATTGCTGCGGTGGAAACGGTGCAAATTGAACAGCAAATCACCTTAATTGAGGTACCAGTTTCAGAAAATACAACTGCAGAGGAAGCATCCGCAGATTCTTTGATCGAGGAGGAGCAAATAGCCCAGGAGGAAATAGTAGTAGATGAGGTTATTGCTCCAATTTCTGAAACAACGGCGGCGGTAATCGAGGTGACTGTGGAAGAACTCGCCGACCCTGAAACCAACATTGAGCAGGATACAGACCCCAGCGAAGTTAATGAACCAGAAGAGACTGGGAAAATCACCGAGGCGATCGCCAGTAATCTAGAAGAGGTTCCAGAGCCAACAACTGATTTCGACGAAACTACGGTCAATACAGACAGCGCAGAGGAAGAAGAGACTCAAAATGAAGGGGAAGAAAAACAAAATTGGGCCGATGGCTAAACAGTTAACTCTGAAAGGAGATGTCCTATGTTAGGATCGTAAGGCTTCATTGCGGGATGTAGCGCAGCTTGGTAGCGCACTTCGTTCGGGACGAAGGGGCCGCAGGTTCGAATCCTGTCATCCCGATGTTGTACAGTGACACATTCTTTGTCATCGGTGACGAATTGTTGTCGTGATGCCAGATTAGGTGTCGTGATGACAAATTGTTGTCGTCGAAGGATTGGTGACAAATTGCTGTCGCTGAAGTACTTCTCACAAACTGGTTTTGGTAAACCGACTATCCAGATTAACGCCGGCCACGTTCTCGAACGAAGTGCGCCTTTCAATCCATCCTGGCTTAGATATAACGAGAACAAGAACAGCAGGCAAATGGTTAGCTTCAGCTCCAACCCTCTCCCTAACGGGAAAGCCGTTGAAACCTAACTACTGGTTTTCTGGGGTCATGGACTGCAATCTTTCAACCCTCTCCCTAGCGGGAAAGCCGTTGAAACCTTGAGGCTCAATCATTATGAAGACTTCCGGCATCTTTCAACCCTCTCCCTAGCGGGAAAGCCGTTGAAACTGGCAATAAACTTTGCACATAGCCTTTACATAATTCCTTTCAACCCTCTCCCTAGCGGGAAAGCCGTTGAAACGATGGGGTTCTAAGCAATACCCTAACGGAGAATTCTTTCAACCCTCTCCCTAGCGGGAAAGCCGTTGAAACCCGCCAATGTCTATCTCTATTGGTCTGAGATACTGCTTTCAACCCTCTCCCTAGCGGGAAAGCCGTTGAAACTCCGCTGCCCAGACATCTTACAAGTCAAAGACTCTGAAATGACTTTTGGCAAACTCCAAAAGAAACCGAATTAACTTCTTATTGGATTACAGATTTCTTGGTTCCCGTCCCCTTAACACCTCTCTAAGAAAGGCTTTAAGGTATTTGGCAAACCTATAGGGAAATTGACCTCACTATAGGTTTGCCAAAAAGAAAAGATGGATTCCCCCTTGGTCGGGGGTGATTTGACAACCACCACTACGGTAAGTCCGTCCCCTTATGCTGGGTGTGCACCTTATGTCTCTACTGCAAGAGTAGACAGCTTCTGGGTGGGTAGTTATCAGGGCCAGAAAGCACGTTTACCGTCGGCAAACAAACTAACCCTCATTTAACACAGCACATCGGCTCAGAAGAGCATGAACTGCGGCACGATTAACTATCAATCAATATTAAATTGTCAAGGTACTTGTCGTTGTTTGTAGGCAGTGAAAGCCATTTCTTCTGCCATTATACTAGGGTCTTTATAAGCTGGCAACTCAATGTACTCTATTTCAATTTCATGCTGAGAAGCTTTACCAGCAATACAATTTTGTAGGCGACCATAGCTCCAGGAATTAACACTGGTTCTATATTGCTTAGCATAGGCTTTTTGAGCTTCTAAACAACCTGGTATTTTTGCTTCTGCTTTAGCGTTCACTTCTGCTTGTAAAGAGCTTCGTATCGCTGTTAACGCAGGCAAAACAATACTTCCAGCTTTATAAGACATAGCTAAGTTAACAATGGATTTAGCTATAATTCGGTCTATTTGCTGTCCTAACTCCAACTCTTTGGCTTGAATAGTTTGATGCCTTACTTGGGCTTGTTTTCGTCCATGGGCAAGTTTTTGCTTCTGTTTCTGTTGACGGTTATAAAGAGGGTAATCCTTCCCTAGAAGTTGTTTAAAGCTATGTTTTGCAATTACTTGTTGTGTAGTAGCATCAACCACAGCAACAGTTGCCGGAGCAGATAACGTCATAGAGACAGCTACCAGGACATTTGATAACCCCTGATACACTTTCTTACTAGGTCTGGGGAAGGGATTATTAAGGCGAGCTAACGTTGATTCCTTACGTTTTATAAAAGCCTGTTGATTAGGGGATAGATTGCTCTTTTCCTGCATGCTGGTCAATACTTTAGCTACCTCTGTTGCCTTCTCCTGGCGGACTATCTCCGTACCTTCTTGTGACCATAAACGTGTTTCAAGACTGCAGAAGAAGGTCAGACGATTCCTGTTCCAGGGGTTTCCCTTGTCGCCATGTTGCCGCCACCCCAACATAGCGGAGCGGAGGGTAAATAGGGCACTGGAGTGTTGATTTTTGCTCTTTCTCTTCGTCTGCTGGTCTTCGTAGAAGCGTTTGAACCACTTGAGTTGCCGCTGATCACAGTAAATATTGAAGGTCATTTCCCCTAGGCCGCTAAGCTTTACTGTCAGCCTTCCCTTGTCATTCTTACCCCAAGATAGGTCTTCATTGGTTCCATAGGTTATGGCGTAAGGGACTGACGCCTTATCTTTTAACAGTTGGTCTTGCCATGACTTCGCCTGCGTATTGGTTTCGGGAACCGCTTTATCCATCAATTCCAATAGTGCAAGGCGGTGATGGTCATTTAAATCTCTGCCTAGGGGAAGGTTGGCATTAATCTGCTCCCGTAGTTGTTTTACCTTGTGCTGGGCTTTACCCAATCGCAGTTTGAATTTCTCTGGGGTTTCTGACTTTTGGGGTATTCGACAGCCATTTTTGAGTAGATAGGAGATCGCCGCTTGTTTAAGGGGGCTCGTGGTCTTGTCGTAATCAGTAAAAAGTTGTTGTCGCAGATTAGAGGACGACGATAGTTGAGTTAATATCTGTTGCGCCTTATTTTGAATAGTCTCTAAAGACACGCCGGTTAGTTCAGATAACTGTGCGTCACTCTTCAGTATCTCTAACCAACGCTCTTGCCCCTGCAAACGCTGTCTTAGCTGTCGTTGCAGCCTCAGGTAAGACTTGTAGGTGTATTCAACCTGGCTAATAGCACTGCTGTAAAAGCGGCTGGGTTGCCCTTTAAAAGGGTCTTGCGTTTTTAACTGGTCACATAACCTTTTTACCAAGCCGGCAGGAGGGTACCCCTGTTGACACCACACCTCGAAGTCATCCTGGACTGCCAGCAGCCGCAATAACTCATTGATTAAGGGGGTGTTTTTCTGCGCCATCAACTCCCAGAGTTGTTTGCGGGTGGACTCTGGAGCGGTCAGGTTGCAGTGAATAGTGATTATCGACATGGGACGATGACAACACTGTGTTTTCATTCTAGCCGATACCTTTATTAAATGTGGGTATAAAATGGTTTAGCCCTTACCACAATGCCTACTGAGTGTTCTTCACTAGCCAACAAGCCTCGGAAATTACGGGATGTACCCTGCGTCAGTTGCAGTATTGGCGGGAGAAGGGGGTAGTAAGTCCTGCTGTGGATGCAACGGGCAGGGGAAGAAGTGTTTACTACAGCCAAGCAGACTTATTTGAGTTGATGGTGATGAAGCACCTGCTCAACGCAGGGCTCGAATATACCCAGGCAGTGGATGTTCTCTTTGGGCTGCGGCATAAAGAGCCCAGTTTTACCGATGCACCTCAGCATTCAAGGTATTTAGTCACGCGGTATCCAGAGCATAAAATGCTGGTCATAGAGCCTTTTAGTCTAGATACAGTGCAGGAGGCAATGTATGGCGGACAACTGGTGGTACCGCTATGGTTGGATGAAATTCACCTAAAATTAGGACAAAAGTTACAGCAAACTCCCGGTACGGATATGCCCAACACAAGCCCGCTCCCAAGGTCTAACGAGGATGAGACACGTAGGATAATAGACCAGAAGTTAGAGATGTCCGGGTGGGAAGTGGTCTCCATGAAACCGGGATTGGGGACGGAGAAACTTAGTCGCCATGCAGTGAGGGAGTACCCTTTGGCAACGGGGGACGCAGACTATGCGCTCTTTGTTAACGGTTTGTTTCTGGGGGTATTAGAAGCTAAAAAAGTCTCTATTAACTCCCAGTCCGCCCTGGAGCAATCTAAACGCTATTCAAGGGCAACGTTTGATGGGGTAGGTAATTGGCGGGGCTACCGGGTTCCCTTCCTCTATTCAAGTAACGGCGAGTTGATTTACTTCCTCGACGTTAGGGAGAAGACTAATATTTGCCGTCAATTGCAAGCCTTCCACTCCCCCCAAACACTCTTAGACATGTTGGCTCGCGATGAAGGACGCAGTAATGCTTGGTTAAAGGAGCATCCCATAGAGCACAACACCCGCCTGCGCCCCTACCAAGTCGGGGCAATAGCCGCCATAGAAGAAGCTATTGCTGTCGGTAAACGGGAACTCCTAGTGGCGATGGCTACGGGGACAGGGAAGACCTTTACGATTGTGTCCAGCCTCTATCGGCTATTAGCCTCCAAGCGGGTGCAACGGGTCTTATTCTTGGTGGATCGTAAGGCACTGGCTGCCCAAACCGTAACGGCTCTGCGAGCTTTTGACACTCCCAATAACAATAAGTTTAATCAGGAGTACGAGGTTTACAGCCAGGCTTTTAAGAAGGGAGACTTTGGGGACGAGGGCAGTTTCGATGCCCAGCTACTGCCGAATCGTTATCTAACAGACCCCTCCGATATCCACACGTTTGTCTATGTCTGCACCATCCAACGCATGAAAATCAACCTCTTTGGTCAGGAGACCCCAGAAGGGGAGGAAGAGACTGGGGAGAGGGAGGTAGAAGCTGATGCAGAACAGCTAGATATTCCTATCCACGCCTTTGACCTGATAGTGGCGGACGAGTGCCATCGGGGGTACACAGCTCAGGAGGTAGGCACCTGGCGCAGGGTTTTGGAGTATTTCGACGCTATCAAAATTGGGTTAACGGCTACCCCTGCCACCCATACAGTCTCCTTGTTCAAAAACCTGGTTTACCGCTACAGCACTGAGCAGGCGATTAATGACGGCTACCTAGTGGACTACGAGCAGGTCAACATTGACTCCAACGTCAGGATTAACGGTACTTTTCTCCACCAAGGTGAAGTTGTTGGGGTTATTGACCCGGAATCGGGGGCAAAGTCCTACGAGCAGTTGGAAGATGAAAGGGAGTTTGCCACCACCGATATTGAGCGTAAAATCACTTCCCCGGACAGTAACCGGAAGATAGTTGAAGAGATTGCCCGCTATGCCCAGCAACACGAGGAGGAGACCGGACGCTTCCCTAAAATACTCATCTTTGCGGCTAACGACCTGAACCATACTTCCCATGCTGACCATCTAGTAACTATCTGTAAGGAGGTGTTCGGGCAGGGGGATGATTTTGTACAAAAGATTACCGGGAAAGTCGATGACCCCCTGAAAAAGATAAGGGAGTTCAGGAACCGCCCCGAGCCTAAAATCGCCGTCACAGTGGACTTACTGACCACCGGGGTGGACATACCGCAGATCGAGTTTGTCGTCTTTCTACGCCCGGTTAGGTCTCGGATTCTATGGGTGCAGATGCTAGGTCGGGGTACTCGGTTATGCCCTGACATTGCTAAAACCCACTTCAAGATCTTCGACTGCTTTGGGGGTTCCCTAGTGGACTATTTCAACGAAGCCACGGACTTTACCCTTGACCCGCCCCGACAGCAGGCTATGCCCATCAGTCGGGTAATCAGTAACATCATCGACGACATAGACACAGAGCACCATCTAAACATCTTTACCCGCAGGCTCCGGCGCTTAGACCGCAGTATTACCCCAGAGGGGAGGGAACAGCTAGACACATTCATCGCCGGTAGCAGTGAAGAGGGTATGGCTCAGAGTTGGTTGCACCTCTTTGAGACCTCACCTAAAGCCGCTAGGGGGTTATTGCAAGACTCGGAATTTCAGCACTTTCTAGATCAATATCCCCGAGTAAAGCAGGGCTTTTGGGTGGCAGAAGGGGTGGAAGACACTGTCACTTCCAGGGTGGTAATTAATGGGCAGAAGCCGGAGGACTACCTAGATAGCTTCCACCGTTTCTTGGAAGAACAGGAGGGACAGATTGAGGCACTACAGATACTCCGTAATAGTCCCGACCACTGGTCTGGTCAGGCGTTGGAAGACCTACGACGAAAGTTAAAGGAGAATCGCTTTAACGAACAGAATCTACAGCGGGCCTACCAACTGGTTCACAATAAGGCGTTGGCAGATATTATTTCCCTAATCCGTTGGGCTTACGAGGATACCCAAGAGGTTTACACCGCCCAGGAGCGGGTAGATAGGGCTATTGGAACTGTTACCCGAGATATGGATTTAACAGCGGAGCAGGAGGCTTGGTTGGGCTATATTCGGGAGCACCTTGTACAAAACCTCAGCATTGACATGGATGACTTTGACTATGCCCCTGTCTTTGAACGCCATGGGGGTAGGGGTAGGGCAAATAAGGTGTTTGCCGGTAAGCTAACTAAGCTGGTTCAGGGTTTAAACAGTGCGATCGCCGCCTAGGGGAGGATTTTACGAGTGGATGTTGTTAATAAGCTTTGGGGGTTCTGCAATACCCTACGCCACGACGGGATTGACTACGGTGACTACATCGAGCAGTTAACCTATTTGCTGTTTTTAAAGATGGCAGACGAGAAGGGAGTAGAAGTACCGCTAGGGTGCGACTGGGCAAGTCTTAAAGGTTATGCGGGCAATGACCTGGCTGACCATTACCAAGGGTTGTTACGTCACCTCCAGAAGGAACCGGGGCTGTTGGGGGATATATTTGCCCAGGCTATGCCACGCTTTAACAACCCCGTTAACCTCAAGCGTCTGATAACGATGATTGATGAGGTGGAGTGGACAGAACTGGGGGTAGATGTCAAAGCGGAAGCTTTTGAGGGGTTGTTGGAAAAGGCAGCTAGTGAAGGCAAAAAGGGAGCAGGGCAATACTTCACCCCCAGGGTACTAATTCAGTCCATTGTGCGGTTGATGAAGCCAGACCCCAGGGTTAGCCCCGACTTCAAAGTCTGTGACCCGGCCTGCGGTACGGGAGGCTTTTTGGTGGCGGCCTATCAATGGCTGTTGGAGGAAGCTAAGGACAGTTTTGAACGCAAAGACATTAAGCGCATTAAGACCCAGACCTATTACGGGCAAGATTTGGTGTCCCGTCCCCGACGTTTGGCGTTAATGAACCTGTTTTTGCAGGGGCTAGAACCCACCATTTACCTGGGGGACGCCATCTACGAACCAGAGAAGGGGGAGCGCTTTGACTGCGTCCTCAGTAATCCACCCTTTGGCACTAAGGGAGCTAACGAGGTACCGGGGCGGGATGATTTCACGGTGGAGACCAGTAACAAGCAGTTGAACTTTGTCCAACATATCCTCACCACGCTTAAGCCTGGGGGGCGGGCGGCGATTGTTTTGCCGGATAACTGTCTGTTTGAGGACAAGGCAGGGGAGGTGTTCAAAATCATCATGCAGGACTGTAATGTCCACACCATCCTGCGGCTTCCTCGGGGCACGTTTACGCCCTATTCCCAGGGGGTCAAAGCGAATGTGGTCTTCCTACAGAAAGGGCCACCAACGGAGCAGGTCTGGATCTTTGATGGCCGTTCTAATGTGCCAGGGGTAACGAAGAAAGAACGTCCTCTGACTGCCCAGCATTTTGCGGAGTTTGAGCAGTGTTACGGGGCTGACCCCAACGGTAGGTCGGAACGTCAAGACCGGGGCTTAGAGGGGCGTTTTCGGGGCTTCTCTATTGATGAAGTTAGGGAGCGGGGTTACAAGCTGGATATTACTTGGCTCAAGGATGAAAGCCTAGAGGATGCAGACGACCTGCCGGAGCCGGACTTCCTTGCCAGTGAAGCTATCACCGAATTAGAAGCGGTGGTGGACGACCTGCGGGACATTTTGGCTTTAATGGAGACGGACGATGCCGAAGAAGATTAGAGAACTAAAATCAGCACTACTGAAGGCAGGTTTCTCCTATCGTTCTGGTAAAGGAAGCCATACGGTGTGGAACCATCCCCGCTTACCCTACAGCCTCACCCTTTCCGGCAAGGATGGTGCGGATGCGGATCGTTACCAGGAGAGGGACGTTAAGAATGCCCTCAAAGATTTAGACAATTTATCGGAGTAATCCCCCATGCAATCCCTTTACAGCATTGTGATCCAGTGGTCGATGGAAGACCAAAAGTATGTGGTTAGTCTGCCGGAGTTCGGCCCCTATGCCCACACCCATGGGGCAACCTATGAGGAGGCGTTACGCCATGGACAGGAGGTTCTAGAACTGTTGATTGAGGACTATCAGGCACGGAATCAACCTTTGCCGGAACCTAGTCAGTTTCAGGCGATCGCCTAGGGTTATTGGGATTTACTTGTAATGGAGGATGAGTAATGCGGGATTTCCCAGAGGGATGGATAGAAACAACACTTGAAAATGTTGGTCAGTGGTGCAGTGGAGGTACTCCATCAAGAAAAGAAAAGCAATACTTTGGCGAGGGAATCTTTTGGGTAAAAAGTGGAGATTTAACAGATGGACTCATTACGAGAGTAGATGAACAAATTACGACGTTAGGCTTAGAAAAGAGTGCCGCAAAGTTACTGCCAGTCAACACAATATCAATGGCAATGTATGGAGCAACAATAGGTAAGCTTGGGATACTCAGCTTTCCTGCTGCTACAAATCAGGCTTGTGCTAATGTAATTTCGAATCCTAACTTCATTGATAACAAGTACCTCTTTTACTACCTATTATCAGAGAGAAGAAGAATTATTGAGAAGGGTAAAGGAGGGGCGCAACCAAACATAAGCCAAGAGATTATTAAATCCTATCCTGTTGTTATTGCTCCTCTAAACGAACAGCGCCGCATAGTAGCCAAGCTCGAAAAGCTCCTTGCTAAAGTTAACTCCTGTGGCGATCGCCTGGACAAAATCCCCACTATCCTTAAACGCTTCCGGCAATCCGTCCTAGCCGCCGCCTGCTCCGGTCGTTTAACCGCAGATTGGCGAGAACAACACCCCGACATTGAACCCGCTTACCATATAGTCGAGAAAATTACACAGGAACATAATACATTTGGAGGACATAAAAAAGGCAATGCGGGGCTTCCAACAGAGGGTGTACATAACCTTACATCAGACTTATTACCGACAAAATGGGAAGTTATAGAACTTAGAGATATTTGTAAGCCTGGAAGTCCCATTACTTACGGTATATTAAAACCTGGAGCCAATATAGAAGATGGCATTCCATATATTCGTGTTGCAGATTTTCCAAATGATAAAATAAACCTCGCAAATATCAAGTTTACATCAAGAGAAATTGATTCCAAGTATGCAAGATCACGATTAAAATCTGGAGATATTTTACTGTCGATAAGAGGTACCGTTGGTCGTGTTTGTAAGATCGATTCCTTATTGGATGGAGCAAATATAACTCAAGATTCGGCTCGACTTAGAGTTATTGAGTTAGTTGACAGTGACTATGTCTGTGTTTGTTTGCGGGCCATGCCAACACAGCAAAGGATGCAAAAAGCCATAAAAGGCGTGGCAATTAGAGGAATTAATATCGGAGATGTCAGAGCACTTCAAATTCCCCTTCCCCCCCTAGAAGAGCAAGAAGAAATCATTCGCCGGGTAGAGAGCCTGTTCCAGAAGTGTGAGGTGGATCCCAAAAGTCGGGCCAGAAATAGGGAGAGTAAAGCTCCGAAATGTAGGAATCCATCAAAAGACTAGATAGTAGGTGACGTACTTAA
>NZ_CP019225.1:324024-369487 GCF_010222815.1 Synechocystis sp. CACIAM 05
CTCATAAACTCTCCTTGGTTAGGGTTTTTAGTTTAGAGCTTTCTCCCCTGTCCAGTTTTTGGGGGCCACCTCAGTGTGACCAGATCGAAGCCCGCTACCAGAAAGCCAAAGCCTACACCGACAAGCTCACCCAATCCATCCTTGCCAAAGCCTTCCGGGGTGAACTCGTCCCCCAAGACCCCAACGATGAACCGGCAGAAGCCCTCCTGGAGCGCATCAGAGCAGAGAAAGAAGCCGCCACAGCCAAACCCCAAAAGACCACCAAAAAGCGGGGTAAGAAAGCCTCCTCCCCGCAACAGACCATACCCGGCATAGAACAGGCCTAAGCCCGCTTCTGATAGCCCTCTAACGCTCCGTAGGGAGTCCCACAGCGTTTACAGCCACCAAACTCCCATAGAGCCGGAATCTCGAAATCAGCACGGCACTTCGGGCATCGGGACAAAAGTAATAGCCCGTGCTTGGCACAACGCCACGTTGACTGAAACTGCCACTCTAAACGGTGGTAGGATTCCTCCCCGCAACAGGCACCACAGAGGCGAATCGGCTCCATCTTCAGGCTTTCCCCCACTGGAGGGAGCATAGCCCTTAAAACGGCTACATCGATTCCCAGAAGGTCACCCAACGCCCCCAGTTCCTCTGGTGAAGGAAAAGGGTTATGACGGAACTTCTCCCAACGGGATACCACAGCACCGATCCCAGCTAGTTGTCCTAATCCGCCAGGGCTAAGATGGTTTTGTCGCCGCACCCGCCCCAGAAAATGACTAAGACTTTCCCCCGGCAGAGGCTCCACCCGGAACAACCAAGGCTTAAGCTCCATTTCTGTACTCATGAATACTCCCTGGCTACCTCCTCCAACACCTCCTTCTCGATGCGCTTATGCCCCCTAGAAAGAGCCTTAATCGCCGCCTCCCGTAACACCTCATCAAGCCGACCAATGTAGCCCTCCGTTGCCCTAGCTATAATCTTCATCATTGCCGGGCTGGTTAGGTTGGAAGCAACAGGAAGTTTTAGAACCTTCTCCTCCCAAATGGTTACAGTAAGTTTGAAGTCCTGCCCGGCCAATCTACCAAAACGGCGGTGAGATCGAAAACGGTTAAGCACCTGCTCGTCCTTCTTGATAACCGCATCTAGTCGGTCTGTACCTACCAAAACAACAGATATATCTAACTTGTCGTTAATGTCCCTTACCTCTGGGAAAATATCTGGCTTTAAACGGTCAGCCTCATCAATAATCAGCATTTCCACATCACAAGCCTTTAACACGTCCATGGCTCGGGAACGAAAATCACTTACCGTGCCTTTGACAGCCCGATAGTGTAATGCCTCAATGATTTCTTTAAAAAGCTCCTTTGCCCCCCATTTAGTCGGCAAAATAATGTAAACCACCGGCACTTTGGGAGTTTCCTGTCCCTTTTGTATGGGTTTATTCCTGAGCTGGTAAGAGGTACAAGCAATACTCTTTCCTGTGCGGGACTCTCCCACAAGACGACAGGACTGGCGAGCTTTCCGCTTTTCATCTAGCCAATTATGTAAATCAAGAACATGCTCCAAAGGGACTATGGTGCGACGATTAAGCCGGGTTATCTCCTGCTGTAGCTGGTCGTTATGTGGAGTGATCTCCCCGAGTTCTGTTGCAATGATCTGTGCTGGATTTGTAGTTAACATAGGTAATCCTCCTGCATTTGTTCTAAGTCCCAAACCTCAACATCCGAAATATCAGTCGAAATACCCCCTAGGGCCGCTTGCTCTTCTGCCACAGCCTTCTCTTGAACAGCCAAAGGTTCCAACTGCCGATAGGCTTGTTCACTCTTTTGGCGTTGTTTACGGGTCGGCTTCTTCGTTGCGGCTTCTCGCTCAATAACCTCTTGTACAATGGCGGCATTGTTGATTGTCTTGTCCCTGTCTCTGAGCCGCTTACTGGCGGTTTTAGCATCCTCCAAAGTTAGTTGTTCGGTCTCCAATCCTTGGGCATGGGCACGGGTTAAAAACACTTCCTTGCCCTCAACTTTGTCGTATCGATAGACCCAAATGGTCGTAATATCCTTGGGGTCAAAACGTAGCCCTACCGTTTGACCGGCATAACCTTGGAGGTTTTCCCCCTTGTAGTTAATGTTTTCAAATTGCAGATATCCACCCCGTTGCACCTGCCTGCGGGCTTGCTTCATCAAGCAGATGTCTAGTTCCCGCTCCGACAATAACTCTGGAGTCGCTGTTAAACCGGCTTCCCAACGCTGAATACGGGTTTGGTCTCCCATCCTTGCATCCATGCTTTGGTTATGGCGGTCAACAATGAAACGCACAACCAACTGTTCTAATTCCCGCAGGGTTAAACAGGCATCCTCCTCCGCTTCCTTGGGTCGTTCTTGAACGTTAGACCCGGTATAACCTGGTAGCGTTGACAACAGACCTGTGTTCAACGTCCCAAAGGGACGCTCCACAATCCCTCCTTCTGAGGGACGGTCTCGAAGCTTGAGAACAAAACCTAACTGACCGGCGATTTCACTGAGGTGATTCGAGCGGAAGTCTTTACCACCATCTGTAAACAGATATTGAGGAAGCCCGAATGTGCCCCAGTCACAGTGCAACTTATACTTTTCCCCGTATTTCTTGGGGAGTATGGCATGGCGGAGGGCAAGAGATACCACCTGCGAGCTAGGGGCATCAAAACCAATATTGATCCCAACAATGCAACGGGAATAGCTGTCAATCACCGTTGTTAACCAAGGACGCCCCAGTAAATTGCCATCCTTATCTACCAACAACACATCGGCTCTAGTGTGGTCACATTGCCAAACTTGGTTGCTGTAAGAAATATCCAAGTCGAACCCATCCCTGGTCTTCACCGACAGAGTAGAACCTTTCCAACCAGGGGAGCGAATGCTTTTCTTCTTTTTGTTGATTACAGGTTCCAAGACCCGCAACACAGTTCGATAGCTTGGTGGCTTCTCATCCCCTAGCTCTACAGCCCTGACCTGCACCCTCAACGCAACCTGCTTAGGGGTCATACGGCGACTGCCTTCATTCCCTTTCTTGTAGGTTTTAAGAATGAAGTCTGACCAGTCTTCCCCGATGCGGTGGTAGCCCTTATCTTTGCGGTTTGCCGAAGTTAGGGTTCCAATCCCCTCGTCCTGATAACGCTTAAACAGTCGTTGTACAGACCTGACGGAAATACCTAGACGTTGAGCGCCTGCTTTCAACCTTTCCCCATAAGTCCACCGGTCACAGGGCTCTAGCAGAGTTTGTATCACCTCTAACTTTACCTGAGCCTCCTCCGACAGCTCCTGGGGAATAGCAAGATTGTCTTTTGCTGAATCCTCCATCTCTTTCCCCTGATGAAAACATAATGTCATCTTAGCGCACCAACAAAAAGCGACGTCAAATCTGTCACTCGATAAAGAAGGGGGTTTTTAAGAAGACGACAATTAATTAGTCACAAAGACAAAATACGTCATCGAATTTGTCACTGTGTTGATTGAAGTAATTCCGAGATCAAGTCGCTATAATCGCTTGTAGATAAAGCTTTTAGCCGACGACACTAATTTGTCATCACGTCATTTAATTTGTCACTGTACACGAGATTAGGCTAGCGAAAATTTCCCGTGTCGGAAATGCTCTGATTGGTGTACGGCCAAAGGAAAACATTAAAATTTCTGCCGCCAATTTGTTCTCGATATCTAAACGTGTCTTTTTCGTAGAGACTCACTACTGCATTGAGTTGGTTCGCTAAGTTAAGGCATTGCTTAAATGTGGGGGAAGTATAACATTGCACATCAATTTGGTTACAGCCGTAGCGGGGCACCAGGTTCTTTTGGAATAGCTGAATGGAGCAAAAAATAAACTTACGATACTGGTTGGCTAAATACTCAAAATCCCTGGAGGAGTAGTTGGCAAAAAAATGGTCATCCACCTGTAAACCGTCCGTGTGGCGGGCTTCGTTAATAATTTGTTCAATGGTGAGGCGGCGGTATTGGGGAGATTGGACCCAGGCAATGGGAATTAAGTTATGGTTGCGGGCTTGTTGACTAATTTGTTCCTGCACATCGTCCGCTACTCCCCGAAAATCCAAAAATACAAGGCGGTAGCCCTGACTTTGAATATCCTTCATCACTTGGTCTAGGGCGTTTTGAGAAGCGTAGAAACGGATTTGGGGTTGGGATAACCAAGTCCCGTTGGGCACCCCGGCCAGGGCCATACTGGGGCAAAGTAAACAGATGCCAATTAAAAGTTTTTGAAGAATTCTTAACATTTCTCAGGTGAGGAAAAACGGGGGAATATTTATGAAAATGATGGTATATGATCCTTAAATTATGTTTTTGTCTTTTTTGCCTTAAAATCCACATCCTTAAGAAATTTTTTATGAACACTTACAATTTCTATCTGTCTTTGGTTCATGAGAAGTTATCCGTTTTTGCTAAATTGGAGGATTTTTGGCATAATTTCGACCTGATTTATGGAAATGACTACGATGCTGTCATTGCAGAGGCTTTACGGAGTAGCTGGGTCAAGGGTGACTTCAGTGATTTACCGGTTATTGAAGTGGTCAGTGCAGACATTTTGGGGCCAGCCTGGGGCGGCTATGGGGCAAGCAATAACACTATCTATTTGTCCGAGTCTCTATTGGCTTCTGGTTCACCAGAATTGATTGTGGCGGTATTGCTAGAGGAGATTGGCCACTATGTTGACGCTTTGGTTAATGCGGTGGATACGCCGGGGGATGAGGGAGAGTTATTTGCCCTCAGGGTGCAGGGAATAACCGTTGATCCCTCTCAGCTAGAACGGATCAGGGCTAATGATGATCATGGGACGATCACTGTCAACGGGGAGGAAGTCGCCATTGAGATGGCAACAGGAACAACAATCAGTACAGCAGAAACAACTGTAAATAATGACCTCAAATTTGAAGGTGTCGGTACGGGGACAGGAGGTTTAAATAACGGAGTTCTATTTACAAGTACCGGTTCAGCATCTTCCACTGGTACAGGGACAATTACAGTAATCGGTCAAGGTTCTCCTGATGGCACCGAAGACAACAATGCAGGAGTTCGTGTTGAAGGTAAGGTTACTTCCGTCGATGGTGCGATTTCAGTTACAGGTACCGGTGGTTCGGGCAAAAATTTTAACATCGGTGTGAATGTAGTTAGTGGTGGGGAGATTTCCTCCACAGGCATGGCCACAATTACTGTACTTGGGCAAGGCTCTACTACCACGAACCTTATCGACAGTACAGGGGTGCGTATTGGCGGCACAATTACATCCGTTGATGGTGCAATTTCAGTTACAGGTACCGGTGGCTCAGGTGTAAACAGTAATTCAGGCGTATCTTTGCTAACTAGTGGGAAAATTTCCTCCACAGGCACAGCTACAATTACTGTGCTTGGACAAGGCTCCACCACCGCTACGGGGGTTCAAAACTACGGGGTTTGGGTTAATGGCGCGATTACATCCGTTGATGGTGCAATTTCTGTTACAGGTACCGGTGGGTCTGGCTCCATTGCCGGTATTGGAGTTACAGCAACAAATTTAGTTGGTGTGCTTGTGCAGAATGGTGGATCAATTTCCTCCACTGGCAAAGGAGATAAGGCCGCCACAATTACCATCAATGGTCAGGGCTCTACCACAGCTAAAGATGGTGGCAATTTCGGAGTTGGTGTTATCGGCACAAATTCCAACATTACCTCCATTGACGGTGCAATTTCTGTTACAGGTATCGGTGGTTCTGGAGCAGGGCAAAATATAGGATTAGTAGTATCTAGCAGTGGCACAATTTCCTCCACGGGTACAGGGGAAAATGCGGCCACTATTACAGTTAATGGACAAGGCTCCACCACAGCTACTGGCAGTCTCAACCAGGGCGTTCGTTTAACCGCAAGCATTACATCTGCAGATGGGGCAATAACTATCAATGGAACAGGTGGTAGTGGCACAGAATCAAATTCTGGGGTGGCGTTGCGTGACGGCTCCATTCTATCCACTGGAAAAGCATCAGTTACCATCACTGGTGTTGGTGGTGCGGGCACAGCCAGCGACGGTATCAGACTAGAAAGCAATACAACTGGCTCCACAATTCAGACCAATAGTGGCGACATCAACTTAGTTGGCACTGCTAGTAACGATAATTTTGGCATAAATTTGCTTTCCGGCACCATCTTGAAAAGTACCGGAGGCAGTATTAACCTGTTATCTGATTCGAGCAGTATTAACCTCGACAATCCCGTTATTATTAGCTCAAAAGGGGACGTATCAATCAATCGGGACAACGATAAAAACACTGGTTCTACCATTGTTGGCTCAACGGTCATTATCACAGCAAACATCCTTTTCCTCAATGACATCATTAAATTTGACTACAATGATGACATTGACAGATTTGATACGATTGATCTTACTGGTGGACTGGATTTAAGTGGCTCCTCTTTAAATCTGGATAGCACAAACTTAAAAAACCCTGTTGCCGACACCTTCTACACTTTAATCGACAACGATGGAACTGATGATGCGGTTATAGGGACTTTTCAAGGATTAAAGGAGGGAGACAAAGTTGGAACCATCGATGGGCATGATCTTGTCATTACTTATCAGGGAGGAGATGGCAATGATGTTGGGATTCACCTCCGGGCCCCCGGTGACTCTAATCAAGCTCCAACAGACCTGAGCTTAGATAGTACAAGCATTGATGAGAATGTGTCTGATAACTCATTTGTCGGAACTTTTAGCAGTATCGACCCCAATGATGGCGATACATTCACCTATAGCTTCGTCGACGGTGATGGGGATACCGATAATAATGCTTTTACCATTGCTAGCGATCGCCTGACCATTAACCAATCTCCTAATTTTGAGGGGCAATCCAATTACAACATCCGGGTTCGTACCAGCGATCAAGGGGGATTATTCTTCGACAAAGAATTAACAATCACCATCAACAACTTGGATGAAGTGGCTCCCACCATTACATCCGACGGCACAGCAACAGCCATCAATGAAAATAGTGGAGGGAATCAGGTTGTTTACACCGTCACCTCAACAGACAATGGGGACATTGTAACGGGAGCAACCACCTACAGCCTCAAAAATGTCGATGACTTTGCTGCCTTCTCCATTGACAGTACATCGGGGCAGGTCAAACTAATTGCTAATCCTGATTTTGAAACTAAACCAAACTACAGCTTTACCGTCGTTGCCACCGATGCGGCTAACAATTTCTCAGAACAAGCAGTAACTCTGACCGTTAATGACTTACCAGAACTGGGTAAAAACCTCACCAATAAAAGTGATATTTACTTTGGCCGTATGGCCCCTGAGCTTATCTACGCCCTGGCAGGCAATGATTTTGTTTATGGACAGGGGGGCAACGATAGCATCTACGGTGGTATAGGTAATGATTTCCTTTTTGGTGGTTTGGGCAATGACCTGCTGAATGGAGAGGAAGGAAACGATGTCCTCTCTGGTGGCTTTGGAGAGGACTTTCTCAACGGTGGTACTGGAAATGATCGCCTCTTTGGGGATTGGGGTAACGATGTGCTCGATGGTGGGGCCGGTCGCGACTACTTAACTGGGGGATTTGGGGCAGATATTTTCCGCTTTCAATTTGGAGAATCTAATTTGGCCCAGCCGGATCACATCACTGACTTTACCTTTGGCATCGATAAAATTAGTTTACCCACAGGCATTCCGACCAATTTCAGTCGAGCCGCCGACAGCGCCGCTGCTTCTTTAACAAATTTGGTTAATGGCGTTTTTGCCGACGCAAATGGAGCGATCGCTGGGGCCCAAGCTTTAGCAGTTAACAGTGCCGCTTTGGTGCGAGCAACAAGGAGGGGCATTGCTGGAACCTACCTAATTATTAACGATGGTACGGCCGGTTTTGATCCGGTTAATGATCTAGTTATCAACCTTACCGGAGCTATTGGAACTTGGCCCCAAGAAAGCGTATCAACATCATATCTAGATCCCCTAGCTGTCTTTGCTTGAAGCAATGGATAAAACTGCAAGGGAAATTTAATTTCCTTGGCGATCGCCGCTTGACCAGGGGAATGGTATCTCTCGCCCACTATTAAAGTTAAAATAGGGTTTTCTGTGGATTAACCACGGACGATTTTCCCGTCGATTACATAGAGAGAGTTAATGGTAACCACCCCCACCGCTGCCCCCCGTAAACCGTCCAAGGTAGAAGGCATCAAGGAAAGAAGCAATTATTTACGGGAACCCCTGGCCACCGAACTGTTGAATGATGCTAACTATTTTACGGATGATGCTGTCCAAATTCTGAAATTCCACGGTTCCTACCAACAGGACAATCGGGACAATCGGGTTAAGGGGCAAGAAAAGGATTATCAGTTTATGCTCCGCACCCGCAATCCGGGGGGATTGATTCCGGCCCAACTCTACACCGCCCTAGATGATCTGTCCAAAACCCACGGTAACCAAACTCTCCGGGTGACCACTAGGCAAGGTTTGCAAATCCACGGTATTGTCAAAAAAGACCTGAAAATGGCGATCGCCACGGTGGTGAATAATTTGGGGTCTACTTTGGGGGCCTGTGGCGACATTAACCGTAACGTGATGGCTCCGGCGGCTCCCTTCCGAGATAAACCGGAATATGGCTATGCCTGGGACTATGCCAATAAGGTAGCGGATCTACTCAGTCCCCAGAGCGGTGCCTATTACGAAATTTGGCTGGATGGGGAAAAGGCCATTAGTGGGGAGGAAGCCCCGGAAGTTAAAGCAGCCCGGCAGAAAAACCTCCACGGCGCCAACCTGGATGACCCCAAGGAACCGATTTACGGCCAACAGTTCATGCCCCGGAAATTCAAAATTAGCGTCACTGTGCCGGGGGACAACTCCATTGACGTTTACACCCACGACATTAGTTTAGTGGTAATCACCGATCGCCATGGGGAGCTACGGGGTTTTAATGTATTGGCTGGCGGTGGTTTGGGACGTACCCACAATAAAGAGGAAACCTTTGCCCGGGCCGCTGACCCCATTGGTTATGTGAGCAAAGACGATGTCTATGACCTAGTCAAAGCCATTGTGGCCACCCAACGGGATTACGGCGATCGCCATAACCGTCGCCATGCCCGGATGAAATATTTGTTGGCGGACTGGGGGGTGGAAAAATTCCGCAAACAGGTGGAAAAGTATTTAGGCAAACCGCTCCAATCCTTTAAACCCCTGCCAGCTTGGCGTTACCAAGATTACCTCGGTTGGCACGAACAGGGGGACGGCAAACTCTTTTTCGGTTTGTCGGTGGAAAATGGCCGCATCAAAGACGAGGGGGATTTTCAGCTTAAAACCGCTCTGCGCAAGGTAGTGGACCAGTTCCAGTTGCCCCTGCGCCTCACCGCCAACCACAATATCCTGCTGTACGACATCAATGCCCAGGATAAAGCGGCGATCGAGCAAATTTTTCAACAGCACGGCGTCGTTACCGACCCAGAGGCGATCGATACCTTGGTGCGTTATTCCATGGCTTGCCCCGCCCTGCCCACCTGTGGCCTGGCGGTTACGGAGTCGGAGAGAATTATGCCCAGCGTCAACGCCCGTCTGCGGGATCTGTTAAACAGCCTGGATTTACCCAATGAAAGTATCGTCACCCGGATGACCGGTTGCCCCAACGGTTGTGCCCGGCCCTATATGGCGGAAATTGGTTTTGTCGGCAGTGCCCCCAACAGTTATCAAGTGTGGCTGGGGGGAAGTCCGAACCAGGAACGTTTAGCGGCAGCCTATACGGAAAAAATGCCTCTGGAACAGCTAGAAAGCTTTTTTGAGCCTTTATTTGTCTACTTTAAGCAGAGCCGTAAAGGCAAGGAGAGTTTTGGGGACTTTTGCCATCGGGTGGGCTTCACTGCCCTACGGGAATTTAGCCATGGTTACACAGCACCGGCCAAGGGCGGTAAAAACCGCAAAAACCAACGTCGGGTCAGCCTGTCCGATGAAATGTATGCCCAGCTTAAGGCCCGGTCTGAGCGGGATAATTGCCCAATGAATCAGATTGTGCAGCAAGCTCTCATCGCTTACCTCGGCAAATAATTCCTTACCATCATTCCCCTAAAGTTCCGTTGGCTAAACCGCCCGATCTCCCAAGTTTGGTGGCGATTTGGTCAACTGGGATCAAGTGGGCCGAAGTGCTCGGGAATAGCCATATTTGGAGACAAATTAGGCTCCTACGAACCAATTCGACAAAATTTCAACTATCTATCCCCCAGTTCTCCTAAGCCGTTAATCAATATGGATTTTGCCGCCGGTTTACCCATTTTTATTGTCACCCTGCGGGAAGCGTTGGAAGCGTCTCTCGTGGTGGGCATTGTGTTGGCTTGTCTCGCCCGGGCCCAGCAAATGCAACTCAAAGGCTGGGTTTATCGGGGGATTAGTGCTGGCGTGGTGGCCAGTGTTCTGGTCGGTTGCCTGTTGGCAGGGGTATTGCAGGGAGTTGAACGGTTGCCAGGGCCCTACACCCCCATTTTAAAAGCCCTTTTGGCGGCTCTGTTGGGGGCGATCGCCGTGGGGATGCTGAGTTGGATGTTGCTCTGGATGACCAAACAAGCCCGTTCCCTGCGGGGGGAAATCCAGGGGCAAATTAACCAGGCGGTGGAAAAAGAAGGAGGAGGTAAGGCCATTGCCATTGTGGTTTTCATTGCTGTGGTGCGGGAAGGTTTTGAAATGGTCCTATTCCTAGCCGCCCAACAAAATATGGCCAATCCAGCGGCGATCAGGGCGTCGGTGGCTGGCATTGGTACAGCGGTAGTGATGGCCTTCTTAATTTTCCGCCTGGGGGTCAAACTCAACTTGAAACTTTTCTTCCAGGTGATGGGCACCCTGTTGCTGATTATTGTTGGAGGATTGGTGATTGGGGTGCTGAAAAATCTCGATCTGGCGGTCAGTATGATGGGCTTAGCCAATCTGGGCCTGGGCTATCTCTGTTTTGTCCCCGGTGATTCTTGCTTGCTGGGGCCCCTGTTGTGGAATTTAGCTCCCTGGTTACCAGATAATCAATTTCCCGGCATTGTGCTCAAAACCCTGGCGGGCTACCGGGATCATCTTTACCTATTCCAGGCGATCGCCTACGTAATCTTTTTAAGTGTCATTGGCAGTCTTTATTTCCGGGGTTTAGCCGACAATAGCAATCCTCCCCAGGCTGTGGCGCAAAAATCCTAGGTAGGGTCCAGCGTTTTCCTCAATTTTTACCATTGACCAAGTCTTTTCCTAACCTCCCTAAAATGGTAGGGTTTCTTTCCCCCCTTTTCCCGTGCGTATATGAAACTCATCTGTCGTCAAAGTGATTTAAGCAGTGGTCTATCCCTGGTCAGTCGGGCTGTTTCCTCCCGGCCTACCCATCCCGTGTTGGGCAATGTGCTTCTGGAAGCCGATGCAGACAAAAATTATTTACGCCTAACGGCCTTTGACCTCAGCCTTGGTATCCAGAGTAGTTTCACCGCCGACGTGCAACAGAGTGGCCGCATCACCCTACCTGCTAAATTGCTCAATGACATTGTTTCCCGCTTGCCGGACGGAGATATTACCCTGGCGATCGATCCCGATGGCGATGCTGGGGATAGCCATTTAACCACCATCACCTCAGAATCAGGGCGGTTCCAAATTCGGGGCCTGGATGCGGATGATTTTCCCGCTCTGCCCACCGTGGAAGGAGTCAAACCATTACTGTTACCAGTGGCAACCCTCAATGAAGGGTTACGGGGGGCCCTGTTCGCCGCCAGTACGGACGAGACTAAGCAAGTACTGACAGGAGTACATATCAAAGGCAGTAGCGACAGTTTGGAATTTGCGGCCACTGATGGGCACCGGTTAGCGGTGGTGGAAGCCCCCACCCAGATTGAAAATGATGAAGGGGAAGCGGTGGTTACGGGCAGTGACCTGGCGGATTTTGCCGTTACCATTCCGGCCCGGGCTTTGCGGGAATTAGAAAGAATGGTGGCCAGCCAAGGTAACAGTGATTTAGTTTCCCTGGTGGTGAATGATACCCAGGTAATTTTTGAGTTGGGGGATCAACGGTTAACGAGCCGTAAGTTAGAGGGGGCCTATCCCGCCTATGACCAGCTTATTCCCCGGCAGTTTAGTCGCACCGTCACCATGGAGCGCAAACGGTTAATCACTTCCTTGGAAAGGGTTTCTGTGCTGGCCGACCAAAAAAATAACTTGGTCACCTTCACCTTACAAAGCCCCGGTAATCAACTGCAGTTGGCAGTGGAAGCCCAGGATTTGGGCCATGGGGAAGAATCCATGGGGGCGGAAATCATTGGCGAAGGGGGGCAAATTGCGTTCAATATCAAATATTTAATGGATGGCCTGAAAGCTTTACCTAGCAATGATATTCAAATGCAACTTAATGAAGGCAATCAACCAGTAATTTTTACTCCCCTGGGAGGGTTGAAAATGACCTATCTAGTCATGCCAGTGCGTTTGGTGAATTAGGTTGAGCAAATCCTTTGGGGATTGGCCATGGGACTATGGCAAAATATGTGAGGCTCAGAGCAAGGCTTATTGTTGGTTGCTCTGTCCGTTCCAGGGAGATGATCCCAATCCCACCTTCCTTTTTGTCCTAGCCTAGCCTGCCCATGAACGCTGTTGCCGCTTGTTTTAATGCCCTTCGTCAACGGGGGGAATGTGCTTTGATTCCTTTCCTCACAGCGGGGGATCCGGATTTAGCCACCACAGCCGAGGCGTTGCGAATTCTAGACCGGGCAGGGGCGGATTTAATTGAGTTGGGAGTGCCCTATTCCGATCCTCTGGCTGATGGCCCGGTTATTCAAGCAGCGGCCACCAGGGCTTTACAAAAGGGGGTCAAGTTGGATGATGTGCTCGCCATTGTCCGAGAAGTTCACCAAGATATTGCCGCCCCGATAATTTTATTTACCTATTACAACCCTATTTTTTATCAGGGTGTGGAGGTTTTCCTCGACAAAATCAAGGCCGCTGGGGTGAAAGGTTTGGTGGTGCCGGATTTACCCCTAGAGGAGTCCGATCGCCTGTTGGAAGCGACGGCGGAAAGGGGGTTGGAGTTAATTTTGTTGGTGGCCCCCACCAGTTCCCCAGAAAGACAAACGGCGATCGCCAAAAAGTCCCAGGGCTTTGTTTACTTGGTCAGCGTGACAGGGGTGACGGGGGTGAGAACGGAAGTGGGATCGAGGGTGGAAACATTGTTAGCCGAGATGCGCCAGGTCACCGACAAACCCATTGGAGTGGGTTTTGGTATTTCCCAACCGGAACAGGCTGAGCAGGTGAAAGCTTGGGGCGCAGATGCAGTAATTGTAGGAAGCGCCATGGTTAAGCGTTTAGCGGAAGGAACCCCGACGGAAGGATTGCAAGCTTTGGAAACTTTTTGCCGGGAACTGAAAACGGCCATCAGTTAAAGAAAGTTAGTACGGTTAGCAAGGCTTAAAAGAAGCATAATTTCGGCAAAATTAAGGGCGGAAATCCCCATCCCCCAAGGAAATTAGCCCGTTTGGGTGAAGACAGCTTGGGCAGTCTCCCTTTATCGTGAGATTAACTGAGCGAGAGGAGAAAGATGATGAAAACGATCAAAAGTCCATTAATTGCCCTTGGCCTAATTTTTGCTAGCCCCCTCCTATGGGGAGGAACGGCGATCGCCGAAAATGCAAATCAAGTTCAACAACTGCTGGAAACCAATGCCTGCATGAACTGTGATTTATCCGGGGCTGACTTGTCCGGAGCCCATCTGATTGGGGCGGATTTACGTAATGCCAATTTATCCGGTACTAACCTCAACGAAGCTAACTTGGAAGGGGCTGATTTGACTGGCGCCAATCTGCAAAATGCCGATCTGCGAGGAGCCATGGTCACCAATGCCACCCTCAACCGAGCTAATTTGACTTCGGCTAACTTTGCCTTTGCTAAACTCTACGACGTGGATGTGACCGGTGCCACCGTTGAGGGTATGAACATCCAAAATGCGGAAATTTACAACACGGGCATTGGTATTGGCGGCGGCGACGATTGATGGCCTTGACTGGAGTTGGGCGAGGAAAAGGCGATCGCCATGGCTCAATGGTTAAGGGCCATGTTCCTGTCTTTCCTGTTCAATTTCCATTCTGATTTCCGATTCCAGTTCTTTACCAAGAAAATAGTTTAAAAAAGTCCTGATTACAGCGATTAGCCCTAGTTTGCTCAAGCTTTCTAGGGTAGGGGCGATGGTGGTGGAAAGGATATCTGCCCCCAATTGGAATTCCAGGGCTAGAGCCAACCACAAACCGAATTGCAAGCGAATACTGTTGAAAAATTTGGGCGTATTCATAGTACGGCGATCGCCGGCCCAGACCATTTGCAAAGTTTTCACTAGGCCGAGAATAATACACAGCACGGAAACACTTTCTAGCACAAACTTGGTAATGCTGACTAAATTGCCTAGATAATGATCCAAAAGTTCCATGGTTTTATTCCCTTTCCTTTCAGTCTAATTTTCTAATTTTGGTCAAGAAATTGACCAATTTTTTGGGCCGCCGTGGCTAAAATATCCGGCTCCTGTACTAAGGCAAAACGTACGTAACCTTCCCCCCCTGAACCAAAGCCAGACCCTGGAGAAAGGGCAACACCGGTTTTAGCCACCAGTTTTTGACAAAATTCCAAGGAATTGCCAAGCCAACTTTCAGGTAATGGTGCCCAAACATACATGGTGGCAGTGGGCAGAGACACAGCCCAGCCAATCTTCGCTAAAGCATCAATCAATGTTGCCCGGCGTTGGGCAAAAATTTGCACGGTTTGTTGCACAGTTTCCGGTGGACTTTCCAGGGCGGCGATTGCCCCTTGGAGAATGCCTGCGTATTGATTAAAATCCACCACTGCTTTAATTTTTTTCAGGGCAGAAATTAATTGGGCATTACCAATGGCAAAACCAATGCGAAAGCCCCCCATGTTATAGGATTTGGAAAAGGTAAAAAATTCAATGGCACAGGATTTTTGTCGGTCTGCTTGCAAAATTGACGGCGGCATTACTATGCCATCAAAAACCAAATCCATGTAGGGAAAATCATGTACTAATACCAAATCATGGTCAAGACAAAACTGCACTGCTGTTTGGAAAAATTCTAAGCTGGCGATCGCCGTGGTGGGGTTGTGGGGATAGCTGAGCACCATCATTTTGGCTTTGCCTAACACCGATTTGGGAATATCTGTAAAAACCGGCAAAAATTGGTTTTCCGCCCGCAACGCCATGGGATAAATTTCTCCCCCCGCCAGATAGACCCCCCCCATGTGGGAAGGATAGCCAGGGTCCATCAACAGAGCCACATCCCCGGGATTCAACACTGCTAACGGTAAATGGGCTGTACCTTCCTGGGAACCAATTAGGGGTAAAACTTCCGTTTCCACATCCACCGCCAAACCAAAACGCTTTTCGTACCAAACGGCGATCGCCTGCCGCAATGGTAGGGTTCCCTGGTGCAATAAATAACCATGGGTTTGGGGATCTGCTAAAGCTTTGGCGATCGTGGCCAGAATGGGGGCGGGGGTAGGTAAATCGGAGGAACCGAGGGAAAGATCAATAATAGTTTGACCCTGGGCTCGGGCTTGGGCCTTAGCCAAATCCATATCGGCAAAAACATTACTGCCAAAGGCATCCAAACGATCAGCAAATTGCATAAACAAAACTATTTTATTAGAAACTTTGTAGGCAAAGTGGTTAGCTTTTGTAACAGCTAATAAATTCTCGAATTACCCAACCCCAAACGCGATAACGACCCTGATAATAACCAGCAACTTTGGCCCAATGACGACCTTGTTGGTCAAAATCAATTTCTAGGATTTCTACTTCTCGATTATTTCTCAAAGCATTAATAACTTTACCGTTGGGACTTTCTCTAACATTGAGAGGCGTACCGGTAGGATCAGTAACCTTACAAATTTCCTTTGCTTGGGAAGGATTTGCTGTTAAGACGAAGCAAAAAATGCTGGTTAAAAATAAACTTTTAAAGAAAACCATTGGCAAAAAGATCTACTATTCCATCAGGATTTATTTACACGTCATAGCCAAACAAGTTGGGGTTAACTTCCGTTAGATTAATGTCCCCCAAACCGTATTCTGCCCACCGTTGGCTGGCCTGCTCCGCCATAGTTGGATCTGACTCCAGCACTTCCCCCCATTCATGGTCCGTTTCTGGAGGAATTTTAGTGGTGGCATCAATGCCCATGCGGCCGCCCAAACCAATTTTTTCACTGGCAAAATCGAGGCTATCAAAGGGAGTTTCCGGCAAAATAAACACGTCCCGCACCGGGTCAACTTTGGAGCTGATGGCCCAGACTACCTGGCGGGGATCGCGGATGTTAATACTCTTATCCACTACGATGACGAATTTAGTGTAGGTAAATTGGGGCAGAGCACTCCAAAAAGCCAGGGCAGCTCGCTTAGCTTGCCCCGGATAAGCTTTGTCAATGGAAATAATGGCAGCTTTGTAACTCAACGCTTCCATGGGCAAAAAGAAGTCGGTGATTTCCGAAACCTGTTGCCGCAAAATTGGCGTATAAATCCGGTTCAAGGCGATCGCCATCATGGCTTCTTCTTTGGGGGGACGACCGCTGAAAGTAGTTAAATAAACGGGATTTTTGCGGTGGGTCAAACACTGGAACCGCACTAGGGGGGAATCCTCCACGCCGCCGTAATAGCCCATGTGATCGCCAAAGGGGCCATCGGGTAACATTTCGCCGGGGGTAATAGTGCCTTCCAGGACAAATTCGGAGTCGGCCGGCACTTCCAAATCGACGGTTTTACATTTAGCTAGGGCCACCCCAGAGCCGCCATATAACCCCGCAAACAACCATTCCGATAAATCCACAGGAATCGGTGTGGCCGCCGCCATAATAATTAACGGATCTACTCCCAAGGCGATCGCCACTTCTAGTTTTTTTCCCTGTTCCGCCGCTTTGCGTAAATGCCTGGCCCCTCCCCGCACCGACAGCCAATGGACCGTCATGGTGGTTTTGGATTGCAGTTGCAGACGATAAACCCCCACATTGGGGGTGCCCGTTTCACAGTCCTTGGTAATCACCAAACCAAGGGTAATAATTTTGCCCGCATCACCGGGATAGGGCCGGATCAGAGGAATTTGGTTTAAATCTAAATTTTCACCATTGATGACGACTTCTTGGCAGGGGGGGAAGAAGTTACGCCCTGGTTTGGCCTTGAGCACATCAAACAACACTTTGCCAAAATCAATGGCCTGGGAAATTTTCTTGGGCGGCTTGGGTTGTTGCAACAGGGCTAGCTTTTTGCCCAAATCTTCTAACTCCAGGGGATGGTCCATATTCATGGCCCAACAGATGCGCTCCACTGTGCCCATCAAATTCACCGCCACCGGGAAAGGGGAGCCTTTGACATTCTCAAATAACAGCCCTGGGCCACCGGCCTGTAGCATCCGGTTAGAGATTTCCGCCACTTCCAAATCGGGATCCACCTCAGCGGTAATGCGGCGCAACTGCCCCCGTGCTTCCAACAACTGGATGAATCCCCGTAAATCTCTGGCCATGGTAGTCAAAAAACTATACTTTTCACATTTAATACTAACAGACTTTAGCTTCGAGAATAAGCTATAATCTTTGCATAGATTACTTTCATATTTTCTCCCAAAATGTCTTATCAATCAAATGATTTGGCTAAGTATTTTTCAAATATTTTAATAAACATCATCAAAATTCATCCAGAATACTTGCTTGAAAAATATAGAAAGTATAATTGGGGTAGTGAGCAAACATTGCAGATTATTACAAAATATTTTTCTGATCATCTAAATAATTTAAATGGTAATAAAGAAGACAGTTTTTTGCTGAATACTAGTTTATCCATTTTTCGTAAATTTCTAGTACCATTTAGCTTAAGTGATAAAGATATTGTTGATTTATGCATAAAAAATAAATTAAGCGAACATGGCAAACACTTAGATAGCAAATCTGAGACTTTAGGATTTTCGGTTCTTTTAATTGACATCGAAAATATTTATCTCGACGTTACCGAAGAAGACTTAATCAAAAAACTTAGTAGGCATTCTTTAAAACACTACTTAGCCTTTGGTAATTGGAAAAAATTAGGCAATAAAGATGAAGAGTTGCACAAAAGAGGATATGAACTATTTCATGTACCTTCAGGTAAAAATAACGCAGATCAAAGAATGACAAATATAGGATCTTTTATTTGCCTAAATTATCCTGATATAAAAGAGATTTTTGTTTGTTCTTCAGATAAAGACCTTGAAATTCTATGCAGTTTTTTGTCTCAAAAAAATATTGTGGTCTATCAGGTTTTCCGACAAATCAATAGTTTATGTATTAAAAATCCTGAAACGAATGAAGTTTTGTCATATCCCATTATTTCTAGTGAATCTTCCAATGAAAAAATTATCGATCTAAAAATATTAATCGAAGAAATAAAATCTATTATTCGTGAAGTGACAAATCAGGCATCACAACAGCAATGGGTTACACTAAGTCAGGTTTCAACTATATTTTATCGTAAATTTGGATTAAGTCTTAACGATGTTGTTAAGCATCATTTTCCCGGGAAAACAGCAAAATTTATATTTTTGGAATATAAAAATTACTTCGTTGTCCATGATCCACCGGAATCTAAAGATATTTTTATTGCATTGTTTAATTTTAACAAAGAATCTGCTGAATCCATCACTCAAAATAGTCAAGAGTCTTTGGAAAACAAGTTTGTTAAAATCATAAAAGAAGAGATTAAAAACAATAAAAATAAAAAAATTGAAATAGGTTGTGCTGCCTCCAAATTTGCTGGAAAGTACAATATTCCAATCACTAAAGCTCTTAAGAATGCTAGTCGTCCTAGTAACTATAAAGCTTTTATTAAATCAATATCAGTGCTAGAACTTATAAATGAGGGTGGACGTTGTTTTATCCGTTTACGATAGAAACTAAAAATAGTCCATTTATCAAAACACTTCCTTTAAATACATTAATTAGAAATTCTTGAAAACTTTTCATCCCCTCACGGCGATCGCCGTCACTCCCCAAGCCGTTAAATTGCTTTTGCCCGTGGTGGAAACGTTGACGGGAAAATTGCTCCTATCGGAATCCTTGGCTCAGGAATTAGAGCTTGGTAAAAATTCCCTAGTGGAAACCTACAGCAATTCCCTAGCAACGGCTCTGGAGGAAAGATGGAATAACCATCAAGCCTTTATTTTTAGTTTAGCTACGGGGGCCGTAGTCCGTTTAATTGCCCCGTTATTGCATAGTAAACAGACAGATCCCGCTGTGCTGGTGGTGGATGCCACGGGTCAATCGGTGATTAGTTTACTCAGCGGCCACCAAGGGGGAGGCAATCGCCTGGCGCAGATAGTGGCGGAACAGTTGCAGGGAAAAGCAATTCTCACTGGCGGGGCCAATGGCGTAGGGCAAATAGCGATGGATTGTTTAGGTATTCCCTTTGGTTGGCGCAAAGGAAAAGGAGATTGGACAGCGGTAAGTTCTGCCTTGGCTTGTCAAAAATTAGTAGGAGTAACACAAACGGCGGGATCAACTCTTTGGCAAAATCATTTACCCCCAGGCCATGGTTTTACTTTTTCTGGAACTAAGGAGACGACGGCAACCTTATTAATCACCGTTCAAGAAAGTAATTTGGAAAAACTGAATAAACCCATGGCCCCATGGCATCCCCGACTGTTATGGATTGGCGTTGGCTGTGTGCGGGGTACGGATTTAGCTTTGTTAGAACGGGCTTTGTTAGAAGTTTTAGAACGGGAAAATTTAAGCCCTTTGGCGATCGCCGGCCTGGCCAGTGTGCATTTAAAAGCCGATGAAGTGGGAATGCAACAATTGGCCCAAAAATACGATTTGCCCTTTTTCACTTTTCCCCCAGAACGGTTGGCGGCCCAGGCTGTCCCTAATCCATCCGAGGTGGTTCTTCAAGAAGTGGGTACCCCCAGTGTGGCGGAAGCGGCGGCATTAACGGCGGCCCAGGTTTATGGCCAAGGGGGAAAACTAATTGTCGAAAAGGTCATTGTCAAACAGGATCAGCAAGCAGTAACCGTGGCGATCGCCAAGGGAGAAAGGGAATACATCGGTAAACCGGGACAGTTATGGTTAGTGGGCACCGGGCCCGGGGAATTAAGCCAAATTTCCCCAGCGGCCCGAACGGCTATTAGAGAAGCAGACGTGCTCATTGGCTACGGGCTTTATTTGGATTTGATTGATCCTCTGCGACGACCCGGACAAATTTGTGAAACGTTCCCCCTCACCCAGGAGCGGCAACGGTGTCAGCGAGCCATTGAGTTAGCCCAATGGGGTTTAACCGTGGCGGTGCTATCCTCCGGGGATTGTGGCATTTACGGCATGGCTGGGCTAGTGCTGGAGGAACTGGAGAAATTAAATTGGGATGGGCAAACCCCCTCAGTGGAAGTTTTTCCTGGCATTAGTGCCTTTCAAGCAGCGGCGGCCCGGGTGGGTGCTCCCCTGATGCACGACTTTTGCGCCATTAGCCTCAGCGATTTGCTTACCCCCAAAGAAAAAATTCTGCAACGGTTAACGGCGGCGGCCCAGGCGGATTTTGTCACCGCTCTGTATAATCCCAAATCTCAAAAGCGCACCGAGTTGATTGAACAGGCCCAAGCTATTTTCCTACAATGGCGATCGCCAACCACTCCGGTGGCCCTAGTGCGTTCCGTTTATCGCCAAGATGAAACCATTGTGCGTACCACGTTGGCGGAAATGCTGAACTTTCCCATTGATATGTTGACAGTGGTGCTGATTGGCAACAGTAACACCTACAATTATCAAGATTATTTGATTACTCCCCGGGGCTATTATGCCAATGCCTAGAAAAAAACAGTCAATTACTGGAGCGGTGCTCAAGCCCTCTAATCCCATAATTTTCAAGGTACCCTGAATAGAAGTGAGTCCGTTGACCGGGAGTATTTTCCAATGAAGCTGGTGAAGGATGTACAACTGAGGCGTTATACCCCTCCCACCTGTACTTTAGAGTTGTGGCAAACTCGACGGGTATGGCAAAGACCTCCCCAAACTTTGCCGGCGGATTATCGTTTTGCGCTCCATTTTGACGATCCCCGTTTGCCAGAAGTAGAACAATTAACTTTGTCTGGCAGACCGGAGGAGTTGGAAGCCCTCGCTTTAGCGGTGGAAACCTATCTCCAGCAACGGCTTAACCCCTGTGATTCCTTGGAACCAAGCACCTATCCGGAACCAGTATTTAATGCGGACGGTGAACCTTCTTTTTGCCTACGACCCCAGGGATTATGGAGCCATGAACTTTTGGGGATGGGGGCTCCCATTGCCCTCAATACTTCCCAGTTGTACGATCTGATGCTGGCCTTGGAAGGTTTCCGCCTCCAGGATTTAGAGCCGAGCCGGATGCCAGTGCTCATGGCCAGAGAACAGTCGCCTAAAGCATTGGTCTTAGCCGGAATAGTAGCAGCCGGTAGTGTGGCGGCGATCGCCATAGCGGCCCTGTGGATGCGCCAACCCCAACCCGAAGTGGCGGTGCAGAATAATTTTCAACTGCCAATGCCCAACCAATTTCAGTTTGAGGAAGTTAGCTCTATGGTGCCACCACCACCGAGGGGCGATACCCCCTCCCCTCAATTGGCCCCAATCCTAGCTTTACGGGACCCTCTTCCTTCCCCCAGTGCCGTGCTAGCTGCTGCTCCCCCTCCCCGTAATCCTAATATTCCCCTAGTGGTACCGCCAGAAAGGGTGCGTCCCCCTGATTTACAAGCTCCAGGAGCCCCAGGGGAAACCTATATTGCCATTCCTGATCCCACTAATCTACAACCCCTGATACCGCCGCCAGAGCCGTCTTACCCCGGTGCCTTGGCTATTTTGCCCCGCCCCGACGGTCAACCCCTACCCTATGGTGGCGAGATATTGTCCACCACCCCCGATTTACCTCCTCTGCCCCCTGATTCTAATCCCGTTAGTTTTAGGCCGCCTCGACCCCGTGCTGTGCCACCCCGTTCCACCAATTTACTGGACACTATTCCCCAGGTGGCGGAAGTGCGTAAGTTCTATCAAGAGCAGTGGCAACCATCGGAAGATCAAACCCAAACGTTGGAATATCGTCTACAAATCGATCCCAATGGGACGGTTAAGAGAACTATGCCCCTGGGCCGAGCCGCTAGCATTTACATGGCCCGCCTGCCCCAACCTGCCCCGGGGGAACCGTTGGTCTCTCCCCTCGCCGATGACAGGATGGAAACCATTCGCTTAGTACTTACTCCCCTGGGAGATGTGAAGGCTTTTCTGGAAGATCAACCCCAATAGTCCACACCATCCAACAAAAAAAGGCCCGCTGGTTTTTCCGTCGGGCCTAGTTTAATCTGTTTTAGTTTTACAGCGCGAATTCCTAGGCCAGGGCCGCTACTTTGGGCCAACGTCCTACAGTTTGCCCAATAACCGCCAATTGCTTCATGGTTTCGTCGAAGCGGTCGGGGGTCAAAGATTGGGGCCCATCGGACATAGCTTTAGCCGGGTTGGGATGCACTTCAATCATCAAGGAGTCTGTCCCCGCGGCGATCGCCGCCATGGCCATGGAGGGCACATACTCAGATTTACCGGTGCCGTGGCTGGGGTCGATCATAATGGGCAGGTGCGTAAGGGAGCGCAGGACAGGCAACACCGACAAATCAAGGCAATTGCGGGTGTAATGGCCATCAAAGGTACGAATGCCCCGCTCACAAAGAATCACGTTGGGATTACCCGCCGCGAGAATGTATTCTGCCGCCATTAACCATTCATCAATGGTGGCCGCCATGCCCCGCTTTAACAGCACTGGCTTATCTTGGGCCCCTACCTTTTTCAGCATGGAGAAATTCTGCATATTGCGGGCACCCACTTGGATTACATCCGCCACTTCCGCAATGATTTCCAAATCCGCCGCATCCATCACTTCGGTGATAATGCCCAAACCAGTGGCTTCCTTAGCTGCTGCCAACAGACCTAGAGCACTTTCCCCATGGCCTTGGAAAGCGTAGGGAGAGGTACGGGGTTTGAAGGCACCGCCCCGTAAAAACTGGGCCCCGGCCGCCTTAACTCGACGGGCCGTTTCCACAATCATGGTTTCGTTTTCCACCGAACAGGGGCCTGCTACCACAGCCACCGGATGGTTTTTGCCGATCGCCACGGGGCCAGCGGGGGTAGAAACGATTACTTCACTGTATTCCCCATGGCGAAAAGTCAAACTAGCCCGTTTAAAAGGTTGTTCCACCCGTAATACATCTTCAATCCAGGGGCTAACCTCTTGGATTTGCAAAGGATCAAGTCCGGCTGTTTCCCCCACCAACCCCATCACAACTTTATGCTTACCGACAATCTTTTCGGGGGTTAGGCCCCGTTCGGCAAACTCCTTACCAATGCGCTCAATTTCTATTTCTGGGGTGCCGACTTTCATGACGACGATCATGACAAACTTCCTCTATTCGATAGGTTGGGACAGGGAGGGTTAAAAGCTTAGCTATAAGGTCTGACAGTAAATGCGGACTCGAAAAGCCGATGCTAATGCTAATTTTAACGAAATTATTTTGGCCAACAGGACTGGGCAATTATTATTGACCAATTGTTAACTTTGTTAACGAAAATTTACAAATTCTGAGTTTTGTTCAACGATCGCCATTGTCCTGGGCCGTTTGTTGGGCGTTGCGCCAGACAGCGATGGTACGACTGAGGTTGAGGCGAAATTCCGGCCAGCCCCAGACACTGCCAGGCTCATCTTCCCAGGAGGTGGAAAAAATGCCATAGCTTAGGCCCACCACCCCTAGACCAAAAAAGAGCAGACTCACCGAAAACACCACATAGGTGGGAATCTCAAACCAGTCCCGGCTCACAACAAGATAAAAAAGCACAAAGGATAACATGCCCAGCCCAGTGGGAATGCCGGAGAACAGGGCCATGCGTTTGACCATCCGTTGGCTCACCACGGCGGGAATGCCACTGTCTGCTGAACGACGGGCTTTTTTATCTTTGGCTCCGCTGGTTTTAGTGCTCGGAGCCACCACTGCAGGGGGCTTTTTTTCAACCTTTTTCTTTTTTGATTTCCGCTCAAAAGGAAGACGGTCTCGATTGGTGGGGTCAGCCATGGGAAAAATGCAAAAACTTAACGACGGATACCGAGGCGTTTGATCAGGGCTTGGTAACGTTCTGGTTCCCGGGCATTGATGAAGCTTAATAGACGCTTACGACGACCAATCATTTTGAGCAGGCCCCGACGGGAAGCGTGGTCTTTGGGGTTAGCTTTGAGGTGCCCTGTGAGCTGGGTAATTCTTTCTGTCAAGAAGGCCACTTGCAGATCAGCGGACCCAGTATCAGTCTCGTGGGCTTGATACTCGGTCATCAATTCTTGTTTACGGATTTGGGTTAAGGACATAGTCTCTGTGGAAAAAACCTAGGCTGTAAAGTATTAGGCGATGAATTTCGTTGCAATCTCTTACTATATCACGTTTGCCGGAGGGCTCCTTTCCGCCACGAAAAGGGAAAGTTATCGACAACCAAAGACGTTGGGGGGCAAATCATTCCAGATTCAAATCAGATCTAAAACAGATAACTATGGGCCAAACTGAGCAGAAAGGTTAACTGGCCTGCCAGGAGGAGCAGATAGATAACAATGCGCCGTTGGAAAACGGAAAGCAATAGCCCGATGCTTTTGACATCAATCATGGGGCCAAAGACTAAAAATGCTAACAGGGAGCTACTAGTGAAGGTGGAAACAAAGGAGAGGGCAAAAAATGAGTCCACTGTGGAACAGACCGATACCACCACCGATAGCAACATCATGGCCAAAATGGAGCTAATGGTGCCTTGTCCCAACAGTAAAATCCATTCCCTGGGAATGAAAACTTGGATGACGGCGGCGATTAAACTGCCCAAAATTAGCATGCCGCCCAATTCCCGTAATTCCTGCACAATATTGTCGGTGAACATTTCCCAACGGCTGGGGGCAATGGGGGGTAGGAGGGTTTCCACCGCTTGCTCGTCTAATTTCAGCAGTTGACCGCTGTTACCACTTCCCAAGAGAAAGGTGCCCGATTGCAAAAGGGGGGATTCACAGGCGATCGCCGTGGGGGATTCTTCCGGACGGGTGAGGTAGGCCAATCTACGACCCAAAGCAGGTTTAAGCAGAGGCACTGCGTCCAACTGACGACTAAACACCCAGCTGATAATAACGGTAATGATTAAGGAACACACCACCCGGGCCACCACCATGCCTGGTTGATCCCGAAAAGCCACCCAGGTGGACCAAATCACAATGGGATTAATGGTGGGAGCAGCCAACAAAAATGCCACTGCTACCGAAGGGGGCAAACCCTGCATCAAAAATCTTCTGGCCACGGGCACATTGCCACACTCACACACCGGAAACATAAACCCCACCAAGCTACCGGCGATCGCCCCGAGGAAAGGATTACGGGGAATATAGGCGATTAGCTTTTTTTCATCGCTGAAGACTAATAGGGCACTGGAGAGCACTACCCCAAAGGTGAGGAAGGGGATGGCCTCCACCAGCAAGCTCAAAAAAATAGTAAAGGCTTCGTGCAATTGGGTCATAGATTTAAGCAAAGCCAGGCAAAGTCAGCCCAGGGGACAAAAACTTCCTGAAGCTCACGGTGAGAGGAGCAAAAAACGATAATACCAAACTGCGATCTTTCTAGGGTTGGGTAGGGATAGGCGTCCCCCCGGTCCCCCCGCCCTGGTCATTGGGTTCCGTCGGTGCCAAAGGGTTTTGGGGTGGGGGTAACTGGGGATTTTTAACCTGTAGTTTAATGGCCTCCAGCAACTGTTTTAGCCCCTCTTCCTCCGGATAAATTTTCGTCAACTTCTCCATCGGGGCGATCGCCCCGGCCAAATCCCCCATTTGTAAACGAGCTTCCACCAGGCCTTGCAACGCGTTGGGATTATCCGGTTCCCGTTGCAATACTTTTTCGTATCCCCCAGCGACCTCCTTTAAGCGCTCCAGATCCGCCGCTGTGGGTTGTTGCGGTGTCCCCTGGGATGGAACCTCAGTCTGGTTAGCATTCCCCCTCAACACAGTCAGCATCGGTACTGTCATCATGCCTAGAAAAGCCAACCCTGAAGCAATGATGAAGGTCTTTTGTAAAATCTTTTTGGTGGAAGCCATAGAAAAGGGGAAAATTCCCAATAACAACAAAATTAAGCTGGGGGAGCCGGACTTTCTGCAATCCAATGCCGATGATAACGCGAGGGCCTGTTGGCAAAGTTTTAGTTTCCCAGCCAGAACCTCTCACTAAATAAAAGCTCCCACAATATTAAAGGGATTGCAAAGCAAGCTTCAGTTAAGAGAAGGCAACGGATAGTAGGAAAAATAACTGTAAACCCCCCCCGCAAAAGCCGAGCCACAGATTAGGGCTAATAATAACAAGCTTTGCCCCTGGCCCATACCCAGATTACGCAACTCAATCCGACCCAGAATAGCCGCCGCTAGTAGCAACAAAAATGAAGTGAAATAATTAAACCACCGCAGGGCCACGACAAAAATAAAACACCAAAACACCATGGACACCATCGACCGCAATTCTGACTTAGCCCAATTGCCCACCACATAGGTCATCAGGGTAATGGGGGTAGTCAAAGCTAAAGTGGTCAACGTAATGATGAACAGGGTAAAAATATGGATTAAAGCCAGAATCGTCCTTTGATCCAGCTCTATCTGCCAACCCTTGAGGTGTTCGTGGAACATCGTGCTCCAGGGCACACTGGCCTCGGCCAATCTCCAGCCAAAGGCCACATAGGCAACAATTACCAAAGCAAGGGATAAAAAAGGAATGGATTTGAGCCAGGGCATGGACAGTCTCCCCCCAGGGCTGAGGATTATCGTGATCAGAACAGCCAAAGAAGAGAAAACGAAGAAGGCATAGTCGGCCACAGAAACCCACCGCCATCTTCGTTAATCTTCGTGCCAAAACCAATCAGGACATAAACTGAATGATGTAATCAAAATAGGGAGCTGTCTCATTGGCATCCTCTGCACTCAACAGTCCCAACGCCGCATCCTTCAGTACAGTTACCGCGTCGACCATCCCTGGCACCGGCACATTTAAGGAGTTGTACATTTCCTTCACACCGATTAAACCAGTAGTTTCAATGGGTTCTTTGTTGCCCGCTAAAACGCCATAGGTAACCAGGCGCAAATACCAACCGTAATCGCGCAAACACTGATTATATTGCCGCTGACCGTAGGCATTACCTCCGGGAGCACGGTATTCAGGGTGCTTCTTAAACAGTTGTTTTTGGGCTTGATCGACTATCTTTTTTTCATTTTCGGCTAGGGTTTCCGCAATGCGAATACGCTGGGCACCGGTGGTTAAAAACGCCTGGATCCCTTTGAGTTCACCGCTAGTGGGGTAGCGGAGTTGATCGTCGGCTTGCAAAATAACTTGACTAACTACACTCATGATATCAACAAGAATTTCATATCATACTGTAGTTTAGCCTGAGTTGCCCCATACTGCCCCAGGCTAAATACCCTCTCATCCTGAGGCAGTGTACTTTTTCCTGCTGCTTCCCTAGACGGCCACGGCCTGGGGGCTAGAAGCAAAAGCTGCTTTCAACACATCCACTTTGTCGGTGTATTCCCAGGGCAAATCCAGGTCATTGCGACCAAAATGGCCATAGGCGGCCACATCTTGATAAAATCTCCCCCCCCGTTCGGCGGGCAAATTCCGCAAATTGAGGGATTGGATGATACCGGCTGGGCGCAGTTCAAAGTTTGCCAATACGACTTCCAGCAGTTTTTCTTCATCTACCTTACCGGTGCCAAAGGTATCGATTAAAACGCTGACTGGGCGAGCAACCCCAATAGCGTAGCTGACCTGTACTTCGCATTTATCTGCTAAACCGGCAGCAACAATGTTTTTGGCCACATAGCGGGCGGCATAGGCCGCAGAGCGGTCTACCTTGGTGGGATCCTTACCGGAAAAGGCACCACCGCCATGGCGGGAATAACCACCATAGGTGTCCACAATAATTTTCCGTCCCGTTAAACCGGCATCCCCTTGGGGACCCCCCACAACAAATTTGCCAGTGGGATTAACAATAAAGCGGGTTTTATCAGTGGGTTTGAGGGCAATGTCACTGAAGCAATGACCCACCACTACGTCCCAAAGATCGGCCTTAATTTTGGCCTGCACCGCATCGTTGTCGGTGATATCGCCAATGTGCTCGTCGTGCTGAGTGGAAATGAGGATGGTGTCTACGGCTACGGGCAGGCCATCTTCGTACAGGATGGAAACCTGGGTTTTACCGTCGGGGCGCAGATAGCTCAATTGGCCAGATTTACGTACTTCCGATAGGCGCAGGGCAATGCGGTGGGCCAAACTAATGGGTAGGGGCATCAATTCTGGGGTTTCGTTGCAGGCATAGCCAAACATTAGCCCTTGATCGCCCGCACCGATTTTGTCTAACTCGTCGTCGCTGAGGGCATGGCGCTGTTCCTGGGCGGCGGTTACACCTTGGGAAATGTCGGGGGACTGTTCGTCGATCGCCAGCATGACGGCACAACTGTTAGCGGAGTAGCCATTATCGGCGTTGGTGTAGCCAATTTCAGCAATTTTCTGGCGGATCAATTCGACAAAATTAATGTGGGCTTGGGAAGTAATTTCCCCCGTCACTAGGGTCAAGCCTGTGTTGACTACGGTTTCCGCCGCTACTCGACTGTTGGGGTCCAGGGTTAGGAGGGCATCAAGGATGGTATCGGAAATCTGGTCACACACCTTATCAGGATGGCCTTCTGTCACCGACTCGGAAGTAAATAAATAGCGCTTAGACAAAGTCTTCAGTCCTCGTACACGATAAAGGCTATTGGGCAAACAAGACCTTCAACAAAGCTTGTTAAGTTAAATTAACATTTCATCATACAGGTTATTTTCCCTGGTACGGGAACGGAAAGGGCTAAGATTTGTTCCCTATGCTACCAATACCCCTGGGAATTTTTGGGCTTGGAGGGCTGTTTGTAATAGTTCCGGCCCTGCAGAAGCCAATAGACGGGAATCGCTCAGGGTGCGACGCCAAAATTTAGCCCTGGGTTGACCATTGAACAAACTCAATAAATGCCTGGTAATTTGATTAAGGCGATCGCCGTGACGCAAACGCTCTTCCACATAGGGCAACATAATTTCAATAATTTCCGCTCGGCTGGGGACTAAATTGGTTTTGTGGTAAATGTCCCGGTCTACGGTGGCGAAAAGGTAGGGATTTTCGTAGGCGGCTCGGCCCACCATCACTGCGTCCACATGGCTAAGATGCTGTTGAATTTGCTCAATTTGGGTGATACCGCCATTAATTTCGATCAACAACTGGGGAAAATCCTTTTTTAATTGATAAACATCTTCGTAACGTAGGGGGGGAATGGTTCGGTTTTCCTTGGGACTAAGCCCCTGGAGCCAGGCTTTACGGGCATGGACAGTGAATCTTTGACAGCCAGCGTTTGCCACGATTTCTACAAAATGCACTAAATCTTCATAACTGTCCCGATGATCAATGCCAATACGATGTTTAACGGTGACGGGAATTTCCACTGCCCTTTGCATTGCACTCACACATTGGGCTACCAAATCCGGTTGTGCCATGAGGCAAGCCCCAAAATTGCCGCTCTGCACCCGATCACTGGGACAGCCCACATTCAAGTTAATTTCGTCATAGCCCCAATCCTGGCCAATGCGGGCACATTCCGCTAGGAGTTGGGGATCATCGCCTCCCAATTGCAACGCTACGGGTTTTTCCTCCGGGCTAAAATTTAATAACCTCTGGCGATCGCCGTGGAGGATGGCCTGGGCCGTAATCATTTCCGTGTACAGCAGGGTGTGGCGGGTTAACTGCCGTAGAAAATAGCGAAAATGGCGATCAGTATGGTCCATCATCGGGGCCACACTGAGGGGATTAATAGAAGAATCAGCAAAAATTTTTGTCATCAGGACAATATTTACGTTAAATCAGTCTCCATGCCAACTTCATCCACCAATGCCGGCAGATCTAGGGTGGCATAAATTTCCGCCAAAGGAATGGCTAAATTAAGGGCTTCAATGTCGGCGATCGCCTCTAGACCCTCATAGGACTTCAGCAACCAAAAATCCTGAGGAGTCCGCTGAAAACACTCCACCAAATACTGCTGGGCATTGACCAAAATATACGCCCATAAACTGGGCAGAGTGCGGTAATCCTGAAACTTTTTGCCCCGGTCAAAGCCTTCTGTGGATTCCGACAAAACCTCAATAATCACCCTGGGAAAATTAACAAATGCCCGGCTCGGAGCATCTCTTTCATCACAAGTTACCAACAGGTCAGGATAATAAAACCGTCTTCCTTCCTTTAGTTTCACCTTCAAATCAGCAAAGTAGACACGACAGCCAGAATTTTGGAGGCGACTACGAAGGGCCATGTAAAAATTGCCGCTGATGATGTTGTGAATTCCACCAGTGCCGGCCATGGCGTAAATCTGGCCATCGATGTATTCATGCTTAACGTCACTGCGGCTTTCCAGCTCTAAGTAATCGTCGGGGGAAAAGTATCCATTGGAGGAGAGCGCAACCATCTGCCTTGCCAAATTTGTCTAATTGATTGCCTTCATTCTATGGCCCCACACCATTACGTTAAATATCTTTACGATCGCCATTGGCTAGCCATGGGAAGCTAAAATACAGGCCGGATAACCCCATTTACCCTTTCCCAAAGCCAGAGTACCCTAGGGGGAAGCGAGTAAATTGCAGGCCGAAAATCCGAGAGAATCGGTAAAATGGCAAAGTCAGCATTTTCGCTTGTAAACCCAACATTACCTACAAACTTCAACAAAAAACACCTGTGGCCGATAAAAGAAGACCCCAACGCGACTTACCTCAAATTAACGAAAGAATACGTTTCCCAGAAATACGAGTCATTGACAGTGACGGTGCCCAATTGGGGATCATTACCCCCAATGAAGCCATGGAAATCGCCGACGAGCGGGGGCTCGACCTTGTGTTAGTGAGTGAGACCGCCGATCCGCCGGTGTGCCGCATCATGGACTATGGCAAATATAAATTTGAGCAGGAGAAAAAAGCCCGGGAGGCCAAGAAAAAACAACATACCGCCGACGTTAAGGAAGTAAAAATGCGGTAC
Organism: Synechocystis sp. CACIAM 05; assembly: GCF_010222815.1. Classification (GTDB taxonomy): domain Bacteria; phylum Cyanobacteriota; class Cyanobacteriia; order Cyanobacteriales; family Microcystaceae; genus Synechocystis. The sequence goes on from NZ_CP019225.1 coordinate 355,120, forward strand.
AAAATCGATGAACACGACTATCAAGTGCGCATCAATCAGGCCAAACGCTTCCTCAAAGCTGGGGATAAAGTCAAGGCAACGGTGAACTTCCGGGGGCGGGAAATTCAGCACGCCCACCTAGCGAAGGAATTACTGGACCGCATGGCAACGGACCTGGCCACCGAAGCCGATATCCAGCAGGCTCCCAAACGGGAAGGACGCAATATGATGATGTTCCTTTCCCCCAAAAAGGTTTAGACCTATACAAACGATGAACCTACGCCGTTGAATGGTTCTTAAAAAGTTTTGTGAATCCCCTGAGAAGGTGTTTGGAAAGTTTTATTCTGCCCCCTAAATCTCCTCACTAAAGCTCCGGCAATACTAGAGGATTTTCAGTCACCCCCTAAATTTGGGGGGTCAGGGGGGCTTTTAAAGCAGGCTCTGAGACGATTTGAGGGGATTTTCTTTTGGCTGTTACAACGGGGTTAATGTTGCCGGAGGGCCGCACAAGTTTTCGGCCCCTGTCCTAGAATGGGGAAATTAGCAGAGCCCCACTGGTGGAGGAAACGGTCTTGGACGAACTGCGCTCAGCGTTAGAGTTGGCGACGGAGGATGAACTGACTCAACTAACGCAAATTCTCTTTTGTAGAAAATTTAATCCTTTGGATTATCTGCAAACCCCCCTGCCGGTGGAGGTGCAAAGTTTGGATCGTCCCCTCTGGGAAAGTTCCCTGGAGGAAAGATTCCGCTATTTAGCCGCCGATGGCCTAACGGTTTTACGGGGCAAGGCCAAGCAATTTAGCTACCGGGACACTCTCATTCGGGTTTGTCAATTCCTCAAAGTGCCCTACGCCCAACAGATGACTACCCTGGATTTGGAAACGGATATTTTTCTCCACTTGGTCAACCAAGCTTGGCAAAAATTGCCCTCGGCGGAACAGAATAATTTGACTCGTAAAATCCAACAGTCCCTGATTAATTCCCCTTTACCGGAACCCCTGCCCCTGCAAATTCAACACAATCCCGTCAATGTCATCCTCAAGGGAGGTGGGGCGATCGCCGTTAGTTCGGTGCTCAGACCCCTACTGTTGGGGCGCATCTTACAGCAGATGACCGTACACATTGCCCAATATCAAGTGGCTAAGTCTTTGCTGGTGAAGGGGGGACTAAATACCGCCAGTCAGTTACAAAATCAGTTGGCCCTCCAAACCGCTAAACAGGGAGTGCTGATGGGAACGGCCCGTTACGGGGCAGTGCGGACAATTTTTTCGGTGTTGGGACCGGCTCTGTGGGGATTATTCCTAGCGGATCTGGGCTGGCGGGCGATCGCCACTAATTATGGGCGTATTATTCCAGTGATTTTTACCCTGGCCCAAATCCGTTTAACGAGGGAAACCTGTTGGCAACTAGCCTAGGTTTGGCTAATTAATTCGACCTATTAGGAACGCCGGCGAGATTTAGACTTCCCCTGGCTAGGGCGTTTTTTTTGCTGTGGCTTTAGCTTTTTTTTGAGCCAACTACCGCCCCAATCGCTCACACTATGGGCCATGGCCCCTGCCTCCAAGCCAATAAAAACTGTTAGCAGCTCCCAACGGTGTTGCTCCAGCCATTGCCTCAGGATTATCCAGTCAATCCCCTGCAAATTAAGCTTTTGCAACAATATCAACACCGTCCCCATACCCACTGAAGCCAGTATTAGCCAACTGCCTAGATACAATAGGCGCAAAATCGTGCCAATCAAAAAGCCGTGGGAAAGGGGCGATCGATGGGGAATGAAGTGGCGGTAGGGAAGCCAGACCCATCTCAGCCAGCCCCACCGTTTATATTGACAGGAATGGATGTCCAGATCCGGGCCAAACATCAACCCGCTAAATCCAAAGGCGATCGCCATTAGCAGAGTTAATCTGACACTACCAGTGCCAATAAATGTGATGGCCATAACTGCAGGGGTGGCTCCCAGGGTAATGCGGTCATGGATTTTACCGGCGGGCATGGCAAAGGGAAAAAGAGAATGGGCAACTGGGAAAAAATTTTTTCCGACGGCGATCGAACAAAACGATAACCTATGATATAGTGGTTAAGCATGAGTAAAGGGCGATTAGCTCAGTTGGTAGAGCGCCTGCCTTACAAGCAGGATGTCGGCGGTTCGAGCCCGTCATCGCCCATACTTTTCACCTACTGTTACACCCTAGCGGTAGTCCTATGTTAGCCCATTTGCTAGGTCTAATTCAGATTAGGGTCTACCGGGGGCAAAGGGTTCAATTCAATCACCCAACGATAGTGGTTGCCTGCCACACATCCACCCTCAAAACCAATGGTGTAATCTTCCTCTAAGTCCTCTGGGTCAATAAGACCCGCACAGGCTAAAACTTTGATAAGGTCACTGATGTGAGTAGCCAACATCTTTTGCTTAAGTTCTTCAAGGTCTACACCCTCCACACCAAGGCTTTTAAGTTGGGCTTGAAGTTGTTTATCAATGTTGTCCATAATTACACGTTCAATTGTTTACTTTAGGTTTACAGTCTCTATCTTTAGTGATGCTTCACTATGTCCAGACCTAGAGTTTAGGTAGTGTTATATGGTGGGTATGGTTGTGTAAATGTAAACGCTATAACTACACGTCTTTTACTAAACACTTGGGTCAAATTATTTGGACTATAATGTTAGACCTGACCAAGATTTTTGTTAGCAATACTATGGCTAAGTCAAAACCTTTCAACACTTCACCCCATAGCGTTTTTACCTATGGTGCTAGAGAGTTTGCTGAAGGTAGCAGTATTTCCGTAAAACAAACCCTTACAGCCTATTGCAAGCGTAAGGGCATTAGTAAATGGAGGGGAAGCCAGTTCATTAAAAAGGGTTGGTTACTTGCTACCAAGTCAGGTAAACACGTTTACGTTTCAGAGTGCAATCCAGAAGCTATAGAGCTTGCTTTGGAACTCCGTCCCCCCATCGCAGTAGTGGACACCTAGACCCTGACAACTTGGTAGGTAGGGTGAGATACCCCTAAGTTAGGGCTATAGCAATGGTGTAATACAGGGTTAGGGTGAAAATAATCATCGTACTGGTTTAGAGGATGCGTAACCGAATGCGTAACGGGTTTTCTTACGCATTGTCTCTAATGCTGAAAAGTGTTGCTGGATAAGGATTTAAAGGAATGCGTAAAAACAATGCGTAATCCGGGGGCCTAGGGAATTACGCATTACGCATCCTAGGGAGCTTAGTACCGTTCATTAAATAGTGAAGTCATAGTATAAGGGCTATTCCTTTTATCCCCCTTAACTATTACTCCTTCCTTTGCCAGTCCCCTGAAAGTAGTTTCTACTGAAGATTTACTTACCTTGGTAGTCTCAGCAATGGTTGTAGCTGTAAATGTCCCATCATGCTTTCCTTTATGAGCGCTATCAGCTATAGCCTGTAATGCGTTAATGACTTTTTCACGGTTAGTTAACTTAGGGCTATCAGTATGGTTACTGGAGTTATTACCCTCAGTAATGTCTTGAAAATCATAGAGCTTATCGTCATCACTCACACGGTATGTAATGGTCTTGGGCTTGTGCATTCGTGCTTTATCTTCTTTCAGTGTGCGAACCCCAGTTTGCTTATTCTCAGTGAGTATTAAATTAGTGAATAGCTGTTTTTTCAGCGTGTTGTGACCACCATACACGTTAGTTACATATTTAGGAGTATGGTTAAGTATCACAAACGCTACGTCATGGTCGATAGCTAACTTAGTTAAGGGGGTAATCATTACATCCCCTACAGTATTGTGTTCTAAGGACGGTAGAGTATCAGGCTTAACCGTATCTATATTGTCAATGATAACTAGGACGTAATTGTTGAACTTTATTAGTTTTTTTAGTTTACTTAGTCCATTATCGTTATAGCTCCAGAATTTACTTTTAGGGATTATGTCTAAATCTTCAAGTTCAAGGTCTATGTTCATCATCCTTTTCTTTGTGGTTGAAGGCGGTTCATCACTCTGAATGTATAGAACTTTCCCTTGTTTTAACACTTCCCTAGTAGCAAAGTAACCTTTTCCTAGGGCTACACTCTTGGCTAGGTAGTAACATAAGGTGCTTTTACCTGCACCCGAATCACCCGATAGCATAGTTATGTTTCCGGTAGCTATAAGCTCATCTACTAGGTAGTTAACTTCACTAGAGATAGTATCGTCATTGATAAAGTCAATGGCAGAAATTGCTAAATTTTCGATAGAGCAATCATCGTCAACATTTTCGCTGTTTATACCGTTAACTAGGTTATCCCAGTCTTGACCTCGTCTTAGACAGGGAAAAGTGTCTAGTATTTTGCTTTTCCTTACTACCTTTTTAGTTGGGCTAGTTTCCTGCAAATAACCTACTATTGCTTTTTCAAGTTCTAGGCTATCTTGCTCTAACTGTTTCTCCGTGTGGTTAGCAATGAACGCATCCAAAGTATAGGCACTTTCCAGTAGTTGCCTAAACTTCTCTATACCTTCATGTTTAATGTAATCGTCCATGCCTTTAGTCTTAGGGTCATAGTCCCAGGTAATCACCTTTACCTGTCCAGTAAAGTTAGGTACTTGCTGGATAGCTTGGGCTGTTACCAACATAGCATCATACACACTTTGCTTATGGATAATGTCACTGTCAAACGCAAGGCAAACGTCTCTGTTACTTTGTAAGAACGGTTTTAGACTTTCCTTAAGTTCATAAACGCCGTTACTTACCTTCTCTATTCCCATCCATGTACCTAGTAGGGCAATGGTAGGTAAGTTATGAGATAAACCAGACAGTGATTTTTTGGAACCTTCAGTAAGGAAAATTGGACAGGTAGACTTTAAGACTTCCTGCCAGTAGGTAGGCTCCCCAACATTAGGAAAGACAACGTTTATCTTTTTACCTGTACTTGCAGACTTTGGACAGAGATACTTAGCCTTCTTACCCTTACTGTTAGTGATTGGCGTATCGGGTTTAAAGTGTGTAGCTATAGTAGTGTCAGTTAGTCCAGTTAAAGGGTTAACTGCCCAAGTTACCCAGCCTAAACTATCGCATGGATACCCTAGAAAGTCTGTTACTTGCCTTACGTGATAAAAGGACTGTAGGTTAAGTAGTGTAATGGTTGGGTCAATGCCTCCATCAATGACAAACTCTTGCCAATGTTTAGGGTTGATGTAGGGATAATCCCTTCCCCTGTCAAAGTAACGTGCAAACGGTTCTTTACCCCAAGTCTTAGGGGTAAACAGTGAAGGGTCTATTATCCCCGGATTGTTATGAGCGTATGCTACCTGTTCAAATAGGCACTCTAGTCTGTATAGCAGATGGTCGTCTGGCTGTAAACGTTCTGAGAGTACGCTCAGCACAGACGTAATATCTACAGGTAGTAGTCCTAACGTTAATGGGTTAGACTGGAACAGTTCAGTGTCCAAGTCTAATAAACCCGATAGGGTAAAGGCGTTACCAGACTTTTCCTGTAGTTGCTGTAAACGTTGTAGCCTTTGTTTAAGGCTTTGCGATAAATTGGACATAGTATTTTTAATGCTTTGTGTAAAGGCTAGGTGAAGTAGTTAGACTTAACAACTGTTGGTAGCAGTTGCAAAGTCTGTAAACGTTACTCCCTACCTTTATTTTTTTTGTCTGTCCACCATGGCTAGGTAGATGATGGTTAACCATGTGGGGTTAATCATATCGCTAGATAGTTGGAACACCATCCAGTCATGGTAACTTGCAAGGTTTAACTTTGCATAAGAACTTTGTAATCCTTGTCCAGTAGTGTGACCTGACTTAATCCATATACCGCCTTGTATTTCTATTGCGACCTTGCTATCAATATGGGCAAAGTCAAACCTATAACGTCTGTTAGGTATAACCTTATGTTGTGTTTGTAGTTGGATGTCTGGGTACATACTTGACCATAAGTTAAGGAATGACTTCTCAAGCGCTGTTAAACTTGGTGAAGTAGTTTTACGTTTAGTTGTTAGTGACATTGGACATAAACTCTGTTTACTTTGGGAACTGATATAGTCTACTATTGAGTCATTACATTGGAACGGGTTGTAACCCTTGCTAAAACTATAACCTATCGCACTTAACTATGCCTAGCAACAACAGTAACGACCGTGTATTTTTATCTGACTTAGACCCTAAACCCTATACTCCTGCCAAGCTTCTTACCTGCGCTACCTTCACTAAATGTGAAGACTTAAAGCAACGTTGCTTTGAAGATGCCCATAACCTTATGCCAGGGGTTTTTACAACCCGTGAACACTTTGATAAAATCTGTGCCGCTATAGCTGAGCGAGAATTAAAGTCTAGGTTAGAGAAAGGCTTATAATTAATTACAGTTTTAATTCTTTTTTTACGTTTGCTCCCTTGCCCCTTGGTGAGGGTTTTTATTTATCTTTGACACTATGCCTAAATGTAAACCTACCTGGAATGCTGGAAAGACTACTAACATCAGAGTCCCAGAAGCTAAGAAGCTTTATATCAAGACTCTACTCCGTACCCTCGACAACCTTGACTGGAATGCTCAGGTTATTGACGGGGATACCTTTAACCAGGCTTTAGCCCTTCTGACTGACGTTCTATCTACCCTTTCCCCTAACCCACGCTCTAAGGATGCCAGAGCGTACAGAGAAGCGATTATCGAAGCTTTAGCCCTGTTAGGTGTAGAGGAATAAAAAAAAGCTTCCCCCTACCCAGGGAAGCTTAAATTGGCTTTTCTTTTTTTTTAATTCTGACTCACATTAAGCTTTGCTTATTTCAGACTCCGTAAGAGAGTTGGTAACTCTCGTTTACCAATACCCCCCCTATCCCCCCCCTACCGGGGGACGACTGACTTAGTTTTAACACCGCCGGTCTGTGTTTGTCAAACCTGGGGATTTTTTACTGTTTAGCTCACTGTTTATGCTGGTAACACCTTCCCTGTAGGTTTGTAGTAAGTAGTCTCGATAACCTTAACGGAGTTATCCACCCATGCGGCAATAGTGGCGATGGGTTTACCTAACTCAATCTGTCTAGTGATAAACGTATCTCTTGCACTGTAGGGGGTAGAGTCTGGAAGTAAACGTTTCCAGGCTTTAAGGTAATTTGTGTAGTCGTGTAGTCCCCCTTGTGTATTTGTAAACACTAACCCTTTACGTCTAGCCCCTAACGCCATTTCTACCTTAAAGGTTAAAGGAAACTCTCTTAACGTTCCGTTCTTACTGCTTTCACTTTGGAAAGTACGTCCACCTTTCTTTACTTTGCTACTACCTAGAACGATGACATCATCTTTTACCTTATCCCAAGTAAGTCCTATAGCCTCAGACGGTCTACATCCAGTGGCAAGTATAAACTTTGTTAACTGTTCATACTGTTCAGGTAAACCGTTTAGCACTAGGCTAACTTCATCGTCTGTGAGTGGACGTGCAGGCTTAGACTTACTTTTAGACTTTGTTAAAGTTACTGCGATGTCCTTGTAAGGGTTATCCCCAGAAAGTATCTTTTTAGACACACACCAATCAAATAAAGCCCTTAACTTTGTGATTACACGTCTAGCGTAGTCGTTTGTAGTAGTAGAGAGTAGATGTGTAACTATACCGTTTGCATCGTAAACGTCAGTGATAGGTAGTTCCCTTACCTTAGAGCCTATAGTTTCTTCTAGGTAATAGTGTGTACTTTCCCTTACTTCACTCTGTTTATAGTTACAGTAGATTTTCCAAAGTTCCTGTAAGGGTGTCTTTGCCCCTATCACTTTGTCCACTTCCAAACTATACGCTTCAGTGCGATAACGTGGTAGGTACTTCTTTAACGTTACATCGAACGTTTCCAAGAGAATGTCATTGTTAACTACCGTGAGAATTTTCCTTGCCTGCACTCTCCCTTGATGAATGTTGCTTAGTCCGGTGGCAACGTATTTATTCCGCCCCAGTCCCAACTTGTCAGGGAGTCTAAGGTAAATTCTTTCACCCTTCAAATACAGGTTAGCAAGACCCTGGGTTATGGGTTCCCCGGTGTCCAGTTTTTTGTATGAAACTGCCATGGTTTTCTTCCTTTGTTACCCTGCTTGTATGCCAAAAAGGGTGTAACAAAGGTGAAAGTCTTACAGAGTGAGGGTTTACACCCTGCCTTACAAGCAGGATGTCGGCGGTTCGAGCCCGTCATCGCCCATACGTTAAGCCTTTTTTACATCTGGCCATTTTTGCCCCGCAGGGTGGGGTTTTGTGCTCCCGATCCTAATTGTCTGCCTGGGCAACTTTTTGACGATCGTAGTAACGGTTATTGTAGTAACGACCATAGTAGTAGCCATAACCGCCGGATGTAGAAGTGATAGCATTGGCCACAATTCCGATAACGTTGAGATCAGCCAACGCCAATTCCCGAAAAGCTTCCTTGATGCTATCCTTGCGGGTCTTGTTGAGGCGCACCACCACCACCAGACCATCGGTTTGATCTGCAATCAGACGGGAATCCGTTAGACCCAAAATGGGGGGCGTGTCGATCAAGATTAGGTCGAAAGTCTCTTTCCACTGATTCATTTTGACGACAAAATTTTGGGAAGCAGAAACCAACTGCTCCGGGGTCATGGTGTCATCTTGGACTTTGAAGTAGAACAGATTCTTGCCCAAAGGTTCGGGTAAATCCCCGTTGTGACCATTAGAGTTGGCCACCAGACTGCCGAGGACGCCATTACCATCGGGGGGGGTGTTTTCGCCTCCGAAGCCGGTAATTTCAGCTAACTTCAACCAGGACTCCTTTTGAGGAAAATAGCGATCGCCATCCACCAGCAGCACTTTTTGCCCCAACTTAGCGGCGGCTTGGGCCAGGAAAAAAGCCGTGGTAGATTTTCCATCACCGGACTCAGCCGAGGTAACCACAAAGGAATGGCACTGGCGTTTGCGCTTGAGGAAAAACAGGTTGGAATAGAGCCTAGCGTAGGACTCTTGCATCGCCTCATTGGGCAGAGGGGAGCCATATTTGAGGCTGGCCTGCAGTTGCTTTTCCAGGGGAATATAGCCCAGAATGACCTGGCTATGGCTAGCCTGAATATCTTCGACACTATGGTAGGCTGGATCTAGTTTATCTACTACCAATGCCACGCCCCCTCCGGCCAATAGTCCCAGCACCAGAGACAAAAAAATGTCCCGGGGCAAGGTATCAATGGGTTTTTCTGGTAGGGTGATGGTGGAGACCAACCGCCAAGGCACAAAACTCCTTGCCACTTCGACCTCTAGGGCCTGCTTAGTAGTGACTAACTGGGTTAGACTGCTCCTTTGTAACTCCAACTCCTGTTGCAAACTGGCAAATTGACCGGCAATGGTGGTGAAATTTTCCAGTTGATTTCTCAGTTCAGCTTCGGACTCAACTACGCTCTGTAATTCGATATTAAGAATATCCAGTTCAATGCCGACATTGGCAAGTTCTTGTAGAGCTTCAGCCTTGGGCCCCCCCACGTCCGTGGTCGTCAGTACTTGAGCTAGATCTGTTTCATTAACGGTTCCTTGCTCTTTTTCAACTTCAGTTTTAATTAACTGTAAAACATTAGCTTTTTCTTCCTCTAGCTGTTGTATCTGAGGGCTATTGGCAGTATAAACGGTGCTGGCTTCAGCTAATCTGAGGTTAATTTCATTCAGACGACTAACCAATCCAGCATAGATGGGAGATTGTCCCAGGGAACTCAAGCCAAAGGCACTGTTGTTATCTATGCCAGTTTTTTCTTCCAAGGCATCTCTTTTGGCGGTCAATTGTTGTATTTTGATCAACAAATTCTGTCTCATGGTGTTGACTTCACCAAGCCTTGAGCTAATGGCTTCCGCGGTTAGACTAGGATCGAAAAAACGATACCGCCGTTGTAGGGCTAGCATTTGACTCCGCAATTCGGCAACTCTATCTTCAAATTTTGGGAGTTGGTCATTGACGAACCTGAGTTTTTCGCCTTCTTGTCTTTGTTGTTCTCTACCAGTGTAATCTAAATATTCAGTGGCTAGGGCCTCCAAAACTTCCTTAACTCTTTCTTGATCTGCCCCTCGATAGGTAATTTCAACAATTCCAGTATCGGGAATTGCCTCCACCGACAGGTTGGCAAAGAAGTCGGCATAGGAGATTTGCTCATCTAGGGGAAGTGGACCGTAAATTTTTTTCCAAACCGGTCCTAGTAGAGTGTTACTCTGCAAAATCTCAGATTGAGTATTTAGATACTCCTTGCCACTGGGAGCACCTCCCAGGAGCCCTGATCCTTGAAGTTGAGACAGGGGATTAAGGGTGTCGGTGTCAGGAGAAGATACCAATAGCTGGAAGCTAGACTGAAACAGAGGGGGCCTCTCCATTTGACGTTTGAAGCTAAAACCTCCTACCACCAAGGCAACTAAAACCACAATCCACCATCTTCGTCTTAATAATCCTGTCAGGCTGTCAAGGGAAAAAGAATCCGCGTCCTCGGCGCCATAGCGTCCCCCCACGGGAACAGAAGGCTGGCCCTGGGGCAATTCTGGGTAACTGTAGGTCATTATCTTGGGGGGAATGGTTATCGGGTAATGGCGCTTGGAGAATTAGCCATGGTTGAGCACCTAGTGTGGAGGGAGTCGTGTTATTTACCTTGGTCAATATTACCGTTATTTTTGCGAAGGTGCACCGTTAGTACAAGCCCGACGCTAAGGGGATGGACTCCCATTTTGTTGTCCTAGTTCCTTTGAATACAGGAAGCACAAAGGGTAAAAAACTAACTCAAGAATTGGCGATCGCCGTTGGCTGAAAGATTTAAGCGCTGATGATGATGAGCATCTGTAGCCGGGCGGAGGGATGGGCAGTTGGAATTTAATTTTTATGATCATCACTGTCCCAGGTCAGCGTGATGCTAACACAGAGCCCCTGTCCCCATAGATTTGAACCTTCACATCCAAGTAGTGTTTAGAACACTCAGGTATTAGCGAGGGAAGATTGATAACAAATTCTTCCCGGCTGACCTGGACAAAAATAGGTGAATAAATTAGATTGATTTGTGATCGAATTCACTTGATCACAGACTCATATCCTGGCATGAAAGCCAGTTCAGACTGAATCAGTCTTTTGTTTTCCAGAGCGGGAGGATTCCTTAGTATAAGCTGTCGGAAGAGATGAATGTTTTTTGCTTATAAAAACAATTGAATTTTCGTTTTTCCGCCCTAGCCGAAGCCTCGACGGTCCCACAGATCTCGGTTTCGTCTGCCGTATTCTTAGAGCTAACTAAGAACGTATGCAGCGTTCGTGTGGCCAAAAATAGGAAATGTAACCGGTGAAAAGCCAATAGTTTGCTCCCATTGGCGGTCCAGGGGAGAACGGCGACATAAATGCCCGGCAGGATTTCTGCCCACTTGGGGCAAGCCACTATGATGGAAGCCGGCCCTTCTCCATCACCATTCGGAGGACAATATGTCAGCAATAACGGCCCAGGAACTGGAATCACAAATGCCCGATGCCACTATGCTTTTGAGTGATGAACCGGAGATGGAAAGTTCAGTGCATTATTTGCAGCTGCTCTTGCTAGTTACTAGTCTGGAGTGGGCCTGGCGTCAGAGGGATGATTTTTTTATTGGTGCCAACCTAACCATCTACTTCAGTCGACAACAACTCAAACACCGTGATTTTCGAGGCCCTGATTTTTTCCTGGTCAAGAATACCACCAGACACCCCCGCAATTCCTGGGTCGTGTGGGAGGAAGACGGGCGCTACCCCGACTTGATCATTGAGCTACTTTCCGAGTCCACTGCCAAGGTGGATAGAACGACCAAGCTAGACCTTTATGCCACTAGGTTCCACACCCCTGAATATTTTTATTTTTCCCCTGAAACTTTGGAATTTGCCGGTTTCAGGTTAAATTTCAACCAATACTCTCCCGTAATTCCCAATGAGCAAGGATGGCTATGGAGTGAGGCGCTGGGATTTTTTCTTGGCATCCACCAGGGTCAGTTGCGCTATTTTTCCGTGGAGGGAATTTTAGTACCTACCCCTGAGGAGGCGGCCCAACAGGAAATATTCAGGGCTGACCAGGCCATGGCAAAGGTAGAGCAGGAGGCTCAACGGGCGGACCAAGAAAAGTTCAGGGCTGATCGCCTGGCGGCCAAGCTGAGGGAGTTGGGATTGGATCCCGATGATGTTTAGCCATGGGCCTTTGGGCATAGCAAAAATTGACCTTAAGTATGAAAACTTCCCCCCCAGAACTGATTATTGAAGCAGGACGCACGGAGCGTCAGTATTGGCAAGACCTATGGCGTTATCGGGAATTGTTTTACACTCTGGCTTGGCGGGACATTGCGGTACGCTACAAACAAACGGCGATCGGTGTAGCTTGGGCCCTAATCCGGCCATTTTTGACCATGGTGGTGTTTACGGTGGTATTTGGTAAGTTGGCTAATTTACCTTCGGAAGGGGTGCCCTATCCCATTCTGGTGTTTGCGGGAATGTTGCCCTGGCAGTTTTTTTCCACTTCCCTTAGTTCCGCCAGCGATAGCCTAATTGCCAATGCCAATCTAATTTCTAAGGTGTATTTTCCTCGCTTAGTGGTGCCTACCAGTGCCGTGGTGACTAGCTTTGTTGATTTTTTAATTTCTGGGATGATTATGTTGGGGCTGATGGCTTGGTATAACTTTCTGCCCAGTTGGCATGTAATTACATTGCCTTTCTTCATTTTGATTGCGTTTATGGCCTCCATGGGGGCAGGGTTATGGCTTTGTTCCCTCAACGTCAAATACCGAGATTTTCGTTACATTGTGCCGTTCATTGTCCAATTTGGTTTATATATTTCCCCGGTGGGTTTTAGTAGTAATGTGGTGCCGGAAGAATGGCGATTGCTCTATTCCATTAACCCGATGGTGAGTGTAATTGATGGTTTTCGTTGGGCGATTTTGGGGGGAGAATCAACTATATTTCTGCCGGGTTTTTTGTTGTCCTTACTGTTGGTGATCATTATTTTTATAACAGGCATTCTCTATTTTCGTAAGATGGAACGCACCTTCGCTGATGTGATTTAACCATGGCAACAAACAAATGGTTTTATGAGCTATTGAAGGATTATTAAATACAGTTGCCTGAATTGGGTTTGACCGTGGTACAAGTTGCTCAGGTTGAACAGTTGAACAATGGCGATCGCCAAATAAGCTACCCATTAAAATAGGATTATCTTCCCCTGACCCTCGATGTGGTTAAATTTCCTGGCATTATTGCCATCAAGCATCTTAACGGTGCTATTGATTACGATCGCCTTTTTGAGGTTCTATGACCAAACCGACTTTGAATTCCTCGGACTCGTTGCCAATCCCCGACAGTGGAGCAATGGATTCACTGTGGCAGCCCTCCTGGCTACATTGGCTAATTTCGGCGTTGAGTGGAACCGTCGAAATCGAGAAACAAACCGCTTGGCTCAAGAAGCACAACGAAGAGCTGAGGAAGAGCAACGCAGAGTGGCTCAAGAAAGAGCGGATGAGTCTCGAAGAGCTGAGGAAGAGCAACGCAGAATGGCTCAGGAAAGAGCAGATGAGTCTCGAAAAGCTGAGGAGAGAGAACGCCAAACTGCGCGAACTCGAATCGAAACTCGATGCCGTATTGCCGAAATACAATTCCAGCTTGACCCCTCAGACCGAAATCGAAGACTCTTAAGGGAGGCCTTAGCACTACTGGCTGAATACGGTGATCTGTTCTCGTAAAGGCGATCGCCTAGGAATTTGCCCATTACAATGAAATCATCTTCTCTCCGTTTTTGATGTGGTTAGATTTTCTGGCTGACCCCATCTAAATGAAAAGAGTAACCGAATGCTGCTATGGAACAACTTTACGAAAGAGATTTTAGTCGATGGGCAGAAACCATGGCCGATCTCCTTGCTGCAGGGGATTTTACGGCCCTTGATATCGAGAATTTGGTAGAGGAAGTCCGGGATTTGTCAAAACGGGAAAGGGATCGCCTTTTAAGTAGTTTACGTTTAATTCTTCATCACCTCCTCAAGTGGGACTACCAGCCCCAGAAACGTTCCCGTAGTTGGCAAAATACAATTGATCGGGAGCGGAACAATATTGAACTATATCTTGAGGACAGTCCCAGTCTGCAGCGTTATCTCAATGATGGGGGGTCTCTCGCTAAAATGTATCGGCTGGCGCGGGCCGACGCGATCCGGGAAACTGATTTAGATTTTCCCAAAGATTGCCCCTACGATATGGAAGATGTGTTAAGTCGCGTTATTTCCCTCGGTGAATGATCCTCTAGAGGGCGATCGCCTCAATGGGAACAAGTTGTTAAAATTAATTCACTCTTCTAAGCTGCACCATTATGGCTACCGTTTTAGAAAGTGTTTGAAAAGTTTTAAGCAAGCCTTTGAAGCATGAGATGAACCATGGCAACATAGAGCATTGTCTCACTGGTGGTAGGTAAATATTCATAATCCTTGCTTAAACGACGATAG
>NZ_CP019225.1:369587-478881 GCF_010222815.1 Synechocystis sp. CACIAM 05
TGTCCGTGCTGTAAAATTCTCGGATTATCATTAATTATGGTGAAAAGAATAAAATTTTCACCATTTTCCATTCTTCACCCTACTTTTCAAACACGCTCTTAGAGTAGTCAATAATTGCTCCATGAATAAATTTTAATCAACTTAATTAGTCAATCTCATAAAATTATGCATACTAAAATTCCCGTTGCCATTCTCTGTGGCGGTAAAGGTACCCGTCTGAAAGAAGAAACAGAGTTCCGCCCTAAACCGATGGTCACCGTTGGCGATCGCCCAATGATTTGGCACATTATGAAGACCTATGCCCATTATGGGTTTACCGACTTTATGCTTTGCTTGGGCTACAAAGGAGAGCAGATTCGGGATTATTTTATTAACTACGATTGGAACCACAGCGATGTTTTGCTGGAGTTAGGTAACAAGAGCATCACTAGACTAAACAATGGCCATGGAGAGGAAGACTGGCGGATTTGGTTGGTCAACACCGGCCAAGAAACGCTAACTGGGGGGAGATTGAAGCGTTTAGCTACCTATCTAGATAAAATCGGTGCTGACTGGTTCATGGCCACCTATGGTGATGGCGTTGCCAACGTTGATATTCAAAAACTGTGGGAGTATCATCAAAGCCATGGTAAATTAGCCACCGTAACCGCTGTCCGCCCCCCCTCCCGCTTTGGAGAAATGGTGATCAAAGAGCAGTTGGTCGGCACGTTCAAGGAAAAACCCCAAACAAGCGAAGGGTGGATCAATGGCGGCTATTTCATTCTCCATCGTCAAGTGCTGGATTTAATCGCCGGTGACGAGACAGTTTTTGAAGCAGAGCCATTACATCGATTGGCAGAAAAAGGCGAATTGGCTGTTTATCAACATGATGGCTTTTGGCAATGTATGGACACCTATCGGGAACTAGAATTGCTCAATGAACTTTACCAGAGTGACAGTGCCCCCTGGACAGTATGGCGATGATCAATCACTTATTTTGGAGTGGCAAATCAGTATTGCTCACAGGACATACGGGTTTCAAAGGGTCTTGGTTAGCCACTTGGTTAACTGAATTGGGAGCCAGGGTGACGGGGCTAAGTTTATCCCCAAATACGGAACCAGCCTTATTTAATCAACTCCAGCTCGATCGCCGTCTTAATCATCAGATTGGGGATATTCGAGACCGGGCATTGGTTACACAACAAGTTCAGCAAGCTCAGCCCGATGCAGTTTTTCACCTAGCGGCTCAACCGTTGGTTCGACTGTCTTATAAAGAACCAGTGGAAACCTGGGAAACCAATGTGATGGGGACGATTAATGTGTTGGAAGCCCTCCGCCTCATTGATCGCCCCTGTGTGGCAATTTTTATTACCACCGACAAGTGTTACGAAAACCGAGAATGGCTCTATGGCTATCGGGAAAATGATCCCCTGGGTGGTTATGACCCCTACAGTTCCAGTAAGGCCGGGGCAGAATTAGCGATCGCCTCGTGGCGCAGAAGTTTTTTTCAGGGCAATGGCCAGGTCCGCATTGCCAGTGTGCGGGCGGGGAATGTAATTGGAGGGGGAGATTGGGCAGAAGACCGTATTGTGCCGGATGCGATCAGAGCACTAGAACGGGGGGAGCCGATTCCCGTGCGTAATCCCCATGCGACTCGGCCCTGGCAACATGTGTTGGAACCGTTAAGCGGTTATTTACTGCTGGCCCAGCGCATTTACGAAGCCCCGTCGGAGCAATTATCGAATCTTTGTTCTGCGTTTAACTTTGGTCCTGGTTTAGATTCTAATCGCCCGGTGCGGGAACTAGTGGAAACTATTTTGAGCCATTGGCCCGGTAGTTGGTTAGATCAATCTAATCCCCGAGCAGTTCATGAAGCCAACTTGCTTAATCTAGTGGCGGATAAGGCGTTTCACCGGCTAGGCTGGCAACCCAAATGGAATTTTGAGCGTACTATTCAAGAAACCGTTGCTTGGTATCGGCAAGCCCAATCCGTGGGCCATGATCCCGATGCTCTCCAACAGCTAACCCTCCAACAAATTCATCATTATCAGCAGTCATGACCCAAACCGGCGATCGCCCCTTAACCCAGACCCACAATCCCGAACAAGCCCTACGGGAAAAAATATTTACTAGCGTCCTGGAATATTATCAATACAAATTCCAAACAAGGCCCTTTATTCCTGGTCAAACCTATATCCCTGTATCAGGCAAAGTCTTTGATGACCAAGAGTTAATTAAGCTGGTGGATTCTTCCCTAGATTTTTGGTTGACCACCGGACGTTATGCGGCGGAGTTTGAGCAACGATTTGCTGACTGGCTGGGGGTGAAGCATTGTCTCCTGGTTAACTCTGGTTCTTCTGCTAACTTAGTGGCCCTCTCCGCTTTGACTTCCCCCAAACTTGGCGATCGCCAGTTGAAGCCGGGGGATGAGGTGATTACCGTGGCGGCCGGGTTTCCCACCACTGTGAATCCTATTCTCCAGAATCAATTGGTTCCTGTGTTCTTAGATGTGACGTTGCCCGGATACGACATTGACGTCTCCCAGTTAGAAGCGGCCCTGAGTGAGCGAACCAAGGCCATTATGATTGCCCACACCCTAGGTAATCCCTTTAACCTGTCAGCCGTCATGGCCTTTGCCGAAAAGCATAACCTCTGGGTGATTGAGGATAATTGTGACGCAGTGGGCAGTGAGTACCAAGGACAGAAGACGGGGACATTTGGCCATTTAGCCACCGTCAGTTTCTATCCCGCCCACCACATGACCATGGGAGAAGGGGGGGCGGTCTTGACTAATGATAGTCGTCTGAAGAAGATCGTTGAATCTTTCCGGGATTGGGGACGAGATTGTTGGTGTCCGCCGGGGGTGGATAACACCTGTGCTAAACGTTATGGCTGGCAGTTAGGCGATTTACCCTTTGGCTATGACCACAAATATACCTATTCCCATGTGGGCTTTAACTTAAAAATGACCGATATGCAGGCGGCTGTGGGTTGTGCCCAGTTGGATAAGTTACCGGATTTTATTGCCCAGCGTCGGCAAAACTTTGATTATCTTTCTGCCCGGCTTCAGGACTTGCAAGATGTATTGCTGTTGCCCACCGCCACCGCTGATTCTGACCCCAGTTGGTTTGGCTTTTTACTTTCAGTTCAGGACAATGCCCTTTTTACCCGCAATGAATTAGTTCAGCATTTGGAAGAAAAACGCATTGGCACCCGTTTGTTATTTGGCGGTAATCTAGTGCGGCAACCGGCTTACAAAGGCTTAAATTACCGTGTGGTCGGGGATCTTAAAAATACAGATTTTGTCATGGAACGCAGTTTTTGGATTGGTTTGTATCCAGGACTCACGGAGGAAATGCTAGATTATGGCGTAACGGCCATACATAATTTTTGTCGCCGCCCTTAGGAGTAACTATGGTTGCCCAACTAAAGCAAACGAAAACCACTTATACCCCCGAAGAATACCTGGCCCTGGAGGAAACAGCGGAGTTTAGGAATGAGTATATTGATGGGGAAATTATTCCGATGACCGGTGGCACCACTATCCACAACCAGATTGCAGGAAATTTCTATAGGGCATTTCCCCTAAGCATTGATAGTCAAGACTACTATACTTACATCAATGATGTAAAAGTCTGGATTGAAGCTTGTCGGGTTTATACCTATCCCGATGTTTTAATTATTGAAGGTGAACCGATTTACCAAGGGGATAGCCCGGTGGTGGTAACTAATCCCAAAGTGATTATTGAGGTGTTGTCGGATTCCACTGCCACCTACGACCGCACCAAAAAATTTGGCTTTTACCGTCTTCTCCCTAGCTTGCAGGAATATATTCTGATTTCCCAGTCGGCTTATTATGTGGAGCAGTTTAGTAAGCGGGATGACGGACAGTGGTTATTTAGTCCTGTTGAAAGTCTAGAAAATCAGTTAACTTTAACATCGGTTAATTTTCAGATTTCAATGCAAGATTTATACCAAAGAGTTAAGTTTTAGGCAATCTTATATAATGGCATCTAATCAATTCGTATATGACCAAGATTTTTACACTTGGGCTGAGAAACAGGCCCAGGCTTTAGCTCACCGTCGGGTTGAGCTTTTAGACTAGGACCACCTGGCCCAGGAGTTGGTCATTAGTGAAAAAAATGAAATTAAGAGTCGATTGGTGGTTTTATTAACCCATTTGCTGAAATGGCAGTATCAGCTGAGTAAACGTTTGATTAGCTGGTTCACGACCATTGCTAACCAGAGAGATGATTTACAAGATTTATTGAATGAAAATCCTGGATTACGGCGATTTGTCCCGGCTTTACTGGTTAAGGCTTATCGTAATGCTCGGCGGGAGGCGGCAGCGGAAACAGGATTGAGCATCAAAATTTTTCCTGATGATTGTGCCTATGGGATTGAACAAGTTCTGGATACCATGTTTATTTATGATACGACGGTAGATTTTGAGTGGACGATTAATCGGGACAAAAGTTAATGAGCTTAACAGTTTTGGTAACGGGGGCAACAGGTTTTTTGGGGAGTCATTTGGTTAAGGCTTTTCTTGATCAAGGTTATCGGGTTATTATTCTGAAACGCAGTTTTTCTTCTACATCTAGGATTGATGATGTTCTGGCTCGATGCGTAGTTTACAATATTGATCAATGTGAGCTAAGTGAACCATTCAATGATTTTCAAAAAATTCATGCCATAGTCCACACTGCTACCTGTTATGGGAGACGCAACGAAACTACTAGCCAAATAGTGGAGTCTAATGTCTTATTTCCGCTACAACTGTTAGAATTAGCTACTTGCAATACAGACATATTTTTTAATACAGACACTTCACTTTCTGGTTATTTAAACAGCTACTCTTTGTCTAAAAAACACTTTTTAGACTGGGGCAAACAATTTTCGGCTAGTAAGAAAATCAAGTTTGTGAATCTAGGACTAGAACATATTTTTGGACCAGGAGACGATGAATCTAAATTCGTTACCTATGTGATTAAGAACTGTCTTCGCAATGCTACTCAATTAAATTTAACCAAGGGAGAGCAACTTCGAGACTTTATTTATGTTGATGATGTTGTGGCTGTTTATCAATTGCTATTGTCCACAATTTGGGATTTACCTGATTATTATCAAGCTTATTCTGTAGGTAGTGGCAATGCCATCACGGTGAGACAATTAGTTATGCTAATACACTGTCTCACAAATTCCCGTACTGAGTTGAACTTTGGTGCTGTTCCTTATCGGGATGGAGAAATTATGCTTTCTCAAGCAGATCTGGATCCCTTAAAAAAATTAGGTTATCTTCCCAGCCTTTCTCTAGAAGAGAGTTTACAAAAGACAATTGAATTGGAAAAATTGACTGAATTTAACTAACACAAATTTAGCTATAGTGATAATTGTATGAAAATCTTAATTGCCGGCGGTTGCGGTTTTTTAGGCTCTAATATTGCTGCCGATCGCCTGAAACGTGGGGATGAAGTTTTTATTATCGATGCCCTATTCCGAGTGGGAGCGGAAAGTAATAAGGCTTGGTTGGAAGATGGGTCTAGTCAAGGAAAATTAGTAATCTCAGTTTTTGACATAGCCGAAAATGATAAATTAGAACAATTCTTTAAAGAAAATGGACCTTTTGATGCCATTGCCCATTTGGCTGGTCAAGTAGCAATGACAACATCGATGAGCGATCCTCGACGGGATTTTCTAACAAACGTGGTGGGTACTTTTAATGTTCTTGAAGCAACTCGCCTTTATTCACCGGAGGCGATCTTTGTCTATTCGAGTACCAATAAGGTATATGGAGAGTTGAATAGTCTTCGCTATGAGGAAACCACAACCCGATACGTTACCCCTGATTATCCTAATGGTTTTGCTGAAGATTTACCCCTAGATTTTTCTAGTCCCTATGGTTGTTCAAAGGGTTCTGCGGATCAGTATGTACGGGATTGGCATCGTAACTTTGGTTTAAACACAATTGTGTTTCGCCATTCTTCCATTTATGGTGGGCGACAATTTTCTAGCTTTGACCAGGGTTGGGTTGGATGGTTTTGTTTGCAGGCATTGAAACAAAGGCAAGCTCTAGATAGCGGAAAGGAGGTAGAAACGTTTACGATTGCTGGCAATGGCAAACAGGTGCGAGATGTACTATATGCTCAGGATTTAATTAATCTTTATAATTCTGCGTTTGAATGTGGCAAATACTGTGCTGGCAGAATTTTTAATATTGGCGGTGGTATAGAAAATACTTTGTCTCTGTTGGAATTATTTAATTTATTGGAGGAAATTTTGGACATCCAGTTAAATTATCGGCAGTTACCTCCAAGACATTCTGATCAAAAATTGTTTGTGGCTGATATACAGCTTGCTCAAGAACAATTGCTGTGGATTCCTTCTGTTTCCGCTTCGGAGGGAATTAGGCGTCAATTGGAGTGGGTTTCAAAAAATTTATAAAAATTTATTGTGTCCCCAGTGGGAGGAGAAAGCGGCAATCGAGAAGCGAATTTAATTTACCATTGGTTTACCATTGGGCTAAAATGGACGGAATAGTTGGACTAGAAAGAACTAGCCTAAGGAGACAAAACCGTTGATCGCCATCTCCTCAGTCAAACCCCCATTAACGTTAGAGGATTTTTTGGCTCTGCCGGAAACCAAACCCTACAGTGAGTACGTTGATGGTAGGATTGAGCAAAAACCCATGCCCCAAGGTGAACATAGCACTCTACAAATCCGTTTAGGTACAACGATTAATCAAGTTGCATTGCCGCAAAAGTTGGCCCATGCCTTTACAGAACTCCGATGCAATATTAATGGTCGCTCTTATGTACCGGACATTAGTATTTTTACTTGGGATCGTATCCCTAAAACGGCCACGGGACGCATTGCCAATCGTGTTGATACCTATCCAGATTGGCTGATTGAAATTTTGTCGCCGGAGCAATCGGCTAATAAGGTGATCAAAAAAATGATGGTTTGCCTGGAAGCAGGCACCCAGTTGGCTTGGCTGGTGGATCCAGAGGATGAGTCCGTACTAATTTTTCAACCCCAGCAGTTTCCCGCCATGAAGTCTGAAGGCGATCAATTGACCGTTTTGGAATCATTATCAACGTTGGCGTTATCCCCTGCAGAGCTATTTAGCTGGCTCAGCCTAGATTAGGGGATTTGCTGGTTACATGATAGTGATGCCGAGTTAAGCTAAGGAAGCAGGAGTTAAATGTCGAAGCCGATGAAGCTATCTTTTTCTAGCCCAACGGAGCAAAAGCCCCAGCCAGCACCGAAGGTCTTAACTTATTTAGATAAGAGAATTTTAATTGCCTTAGTTTATGGGCTTTTTGTGGTATTGCAAGCTTTATCGTTGTCGCGACAGGGAGTAGACTATACAAAAATATTAATTAATCTTATTTTCTTCGCTTCTGCTTTCTATTATTACTATCAACGCCGACATCAACTTAAGTTTCCTGCCCAAACCGTACCCCAAATTGTTGCAGTGGTGCTACTCAGCTTGGTGATTTTCAAATTACCAACACTACGAGTTGGCGAAGCCGGGGGATTTTGGATTTTTGCTTCTCCCATTACTTTTTTAAGTATCGTTCTGTTAGCGTCTGGTTTTTACGGCCTCAAGCAGTTTTGGCGATTTTGGTCTGTATTTATTTTTTTGTGGGCAACTTTTTGGCGTACCCCCTGGCTGGGGGATTCTAGTTCTTGGTTAACTGTTTTCTCTGCCAAGGTATCTTCTTATTTTCTTTGGTATTTAGGCTTTAATCCATCCACGGAAGGGAGTTTAGTTTACGTTAATGACGGCATTATTGACATTTACAATGGATGTACCTTAACTCCCCTGCTCTTTATTTCCATCGATTTACTGGTTATTTTATATGCCTTTTATCCTATGAGCCGGAAGCGAGCAGATATTATCTTTACGTTTTCCCTCGCTTTGTTACTCTCCTTTGCTCTTTCTATTGTTCGTCTGGCCATTATGGCTTTGGTGGTTAACGATACTCCTAAGTTTGACTATTGGCATGGCTCCCCAGGCTCAAATCTATTTATGACTATTTGCCTAGTGGGCTGTGGATTATATGCCATCAGTCGTATGCCGACAAAACAATCTGAAAAACCATCAAATAGCCAACCCCTGCCACCTTTAGCAAACCCGGAATGGATTGTGAAGGGCTTCTTATTGGCGCTCGTGGCAATATTATCTTTTTTGATGCTTCTGCCCGATGGTGGTGCAAAACGTTTGGCTAATTTCCAGTTTCCAGCTGATCTTCCTCTGCCTGGTTGGCAAGTTGTTGGCAGTCAACCGTTATCAGCAAAGGAAATGGGGTTTTTTCTCGAATTGGCAGCCGAAGAACAAATTGCTGATTTACCTCAACAGGTTGAACAAGAACAACGAGAACAACGAAACAAAAACATTCTGATGTCCGGACGGCGTTATGACTTAAAGCAAGGTGATGTTGCGGCTCAAATGACGTTAACTTACGTACTTAATAGTGATGCGTCTTTTCCAAGCTTAGGGGATTCAGATTTCAGCAAATTAGCCGATGAGCTAATGCTGGAAGAAGCAGATGTTAACCTTCCTCATTTAGTGATACAGGATGAAAATAAAACCCATTTGGTCGCTTGTTTAACGGCTTTTGGAAAATCAGGGGCCAATATTAATGCCGCATTGTACGGATTTGATAAACATCGAATTCGCTATATGTTGACCAATCCTCAAGCGTTTTATCAGTGGATGACGGGTCAACGTCTTTTGAGCGATCGCCGCTGTCTTTGGGTGCATTTATCGGAGGAATCTGTGGACTATCCAGGGACAAACCAACGATTGGTGGGGCTTTGGCAAGACCTGCAGAGTTATTGGGCCCAAGCTTTTCCGCCACTTTAAGTTAACTGAGTATTTATGGCGATCAGTGCCCTTGGTTCTTGCTGGGGACTTTATTCCGAGGCAAACTTCCGCCGCAAGGCAGATTTCTATGCCAAACATCAAAATCAAACAATTGATCGTAAAATCGTAATTTCGCCCATGGTAGATGATCGTGCGAGACCTGTGGCGAAAGTATAGCAATCCTCGATGGGGAGCAAGTCCGCTCACCAAGAGTGATAATGTACCGGAGCAGTGGCGGAAACTTTAGGCATTGAGATTTACCGTTAGGCTAAAAGAATGGAGGATTAAACTATGAACGCAAATTTGTACGATATGGATCATTTTGGTTGGCTAGAACAACAAACCCTGTTGCTTAAAACAGGCCAACTGGGAGCGTTGGATGTTGAACACTTAACCGAGGAGTTAGAACTGGCAGTGGGGAATGAGCGAAGGGAAATCTATCGGCGGTTCCGCATACTAATCGGTCATTTGCTGAAATGGCAATATCAGCCGGATCAAAGGTCTGCATCCTGGTCAGGAACGATTCGGGTGCAACGCAAGGATTTAAAGAAATTGCTCAAGGATAGTCCTAGTCTGCGGCGTTTTCTGGAGGTAGAAGCTCGGGATGCCTATGCCGATGCCGTAGAATTAGCCAGTTTTGAGACGGGAATCTCCGAATCAACTTTTCCCGAAGATAACCCTTTTAGTATTGAAGAGCTTCTCAGTGATGATGCTTGGCCAGAGTAGGAAGGCTGACCCTGACTGAAAAAGGCGTTGTAGTGTTTGATGCACCCAACGGTCATCTATGCTAAAAATAGACTGCCTGGAAATCGGTTAGGCTAATTCTCCAAATCTATGAAAAAACTATTAGTTACTGGATCTTCTGGCCTGATTGGTTCTGAGGTCTGTGTTTACTTCGCCGCCCAAGGCTGGCAAGTGCACGGACTGGATAATAATCAGCGGGCGGTGTTTTTTGGACCCCAGGGGGATACCCGTTGGAATCAGCAACGGTTACAGGAAACCCTGAAGGGATTCATACACCATGAGTTGGATATTCGGGATCGCCCTGGGGTGTTATCCTTGTTGGAGTCTTTAAGGCCCGATGCCATTGTCCACACAGCGGCCCAGCCGAGCCATGACCGGGCGGCGGCAATTCCCTTTGATGATTTTGATACCAATGCGGTGGGGACGTTAAATTTGCTGGAGGGAACCCGCCAATTTTGCCCGGAGTCGCCCTTTGTCCACATGTCCACCAATAAGGTCTATGGGGATGCTCCCAATCGAATTCTGTTACGGGAGCTAGAAACCCGTTGGGATTATGATGATCCGGTTTATGAGCATGGGATTCCGGAGACGTTTACCATTGACCAATCGAAGCATTCGTTGTTTGGGGCGTCTAAAGTGGCGGCGGATGTGATGGTGCAGGAGTATGGCCGTTATTTTAATCTACCGACTTGTTGTTTACGGGGAGGCTGTCTAACGGGGCCGAACCATTCAGGGGTGGAACTCCATGGGTTTTTGAGTTATTTGGTGAAGTGTAATTTGGAAGGGCGGAAGTATAAGATTTTTGGCTATCAGGGCAAACAGGTGCGGGATAATATCCATTCGTTGGATGTGGCGCGCTTTATTGAGGCGTTTATTAGTGCGCCTCGGCTAGGGGAGGTTTATAATCTGGGCGGTGGTAAGGATAATACCTGTTCGATTTTGGAGGCGTTTAAGTTGGCGGAGGGGTTTAGCGGTAAGCCGATGCAATATGCTTATGTGGCAGAGAATCGCATTGGCGACCATATTTGTTACTATTCTGATTTACGGAAGATGCGGGAGCATTATCCGGGCTGGGATATAACGGTGAGTTTGGAAGAGACGGTTGGACAAATTGTGAAGTCTTGGCAAAGACGTTTATGATTTTGATGGCAATTTGAGCGTCCTTAATACCGCGTTAATATGCAGGAAAAAAGTAACACTTTTAGACAGCAGAGAAATCTTAAATTCAAAATAAATGTAGGAATCGCGCTTGTTGGAAAAGTTATTGCTACTATAATTAGTCTTGTGCGAGTGCCTATTCTCATTAACTATTTGAATCCTGAAGGCTATGGTTTATTTATTACAATAACCTCAGTTGCTAACTGGATACAGTTAGGTCAGCTTGGCATGGGGAGTGGCTTAATTAATGCTCTGATAAAGTGTGATGCAGAAGATGACAAAGCAAGTGCTCAAAAATATGTAAATAGTTTATGGTTGGGATTGGCGATAGCATTATTAATCTTATCATTATTTTTATTTGGCTCTTTTCCTTTTACCCCTTGGAATAAGCTATTTCCCATAGACGATGCACAACTTGCAATCCAAGTTCCCCAAACTGTTGCTTTCACTTTAATAACAGTTCTATTTGGTATATTCATGACCCCATTGGGATCCATTTATAATGCTTATCAAGAACAGTATAAATTAAATTTGTGGAGCAATCTTCAGGGGATTGTGGGGTTAGGGGCTGTCGTATTAGCTACACAACTGCAATCGAATATGGCAGATATTTCTTTGGCTATTGGTTTAGCAACATTGTTAGTTAATGGTGCCAATTATTTTTGTTTGATAAAGTGGGATAAACCTTATCTAAAGTTTGACGTAAAGACCTTATCAGTCTCCGCTTTTAAGGGTGTGTGGTCAAGTAGTATTTCTTTCTTTTTAATTGAAGTTTCAGCACTTTTAGTATTTCAAACTGATCGTTTTTTAATATTGCAGTTTTCCAATTCTGTTGAGGTCACCAAATACACTTTGGCTTCAACAGTATATTTGACATTTCATGGGATTTATTTTTTGTTCCTTAAGCCGCTTTGGCCAGCATTCGGTGAGGCAATTCACCGGGGTGATATAGTTTGGACTCGACGAGTATTTAACAAAGTCAATCTTTTGTCAAGCATTGGCATGATGCTGCTGATTGCTGTCGTTTTAATGGCTGGGCCATATCTTATTGAACTTTGGACTGGTCGTTCGGATGTAGAGCCGGATAAATTACTCCTAGCAATTCTTGGTTTTTACTTTCTCATTCGAGTATTTACGGATGTTCACTCCATTGTAATATTTAGCCTTAATAAGCAGAAAGAACTGTTGTTGGCTACTGTCAGCCATGGTTTTTTGAATTTAGTTTTGGGAATAGTTCTTGGTAGGGAATATGGTGTTCATGGTATTGCATTGGCAAGTTTGCTAAGTTTTGCATTATCATCGGGTTGGTGGATACCCTATAAGACACGATATTTTCTTAGAAAATTAGGTGAACCATCAAATCAAAATCATTAAAGTAAGCCATAATACTAATGAGTTTTTAAGGATTAAGGTATGTCTAGTAACTTGGTGACTTTATCAATTTGTATTCCTACATTTAACAGGCTAGTATATCTAAAAGAAATGTTGGAAATTCTGTTGCCCCAAGCAGAAGCATTAGGGGTTGAGATATGCGTTTCAGATAATGGCTCAACGGATGGAACCGCACAATACCTGATTGATGTTAGCCAGTGCTATGGGTGCGTTAAATTTCATGTAAATGAAACTAATATAGGTATGGATCTAAATATTATTCGGGCAATGCAGATGGCAGAAGGAAAATACATATTACCTATTGGTGATGATGAAGTACTTCCGGATCATTCTTTAGCTACAATCATTAAGACTATTGATGATTATCCTGATCTAGATGCTTTATTTTTAGACGGTTGGTATACTAATGCTGAGTTAATAAAAACCAAAAAATTACTTCCTGACAGTTTAAATGGACGGTTTTTTTCTGATCCAATAAAGGTGTTGGATGAGCTGCGTACACCTCAAGCATTAGGGTGTTTTGTCATTAACAAAGACTGCTTATCCTCAGATTGGTATAAGAAATATCTTGGCACCTACCATGCTTTCTGTGGAATAATATGGGACTATTTAATTTTTAAACACAAAAAAGATGGACAATGTTCAGTTGTTTGTTTAAGTGTCCCAGTTGTATTGCTAAGGATTATTGAAAAAACATGGAAGACTGAATTCTTGAAAATAATGCTTCACGATGTTCCAACTTTTATAAGCATTTTACCAAATGAATACACAGAGATTAAAAATAAAATAATCAAAAAATACTGTAATGAAAGATCAAAATTATTTTTTCTAGTGGGATATAGATCAAAATATGGATTAAGTAATAGTATGATAGAAAAATACATGAAGCATTTTTCTGAATTTCAAATCGTAAAAGCAAGATTAGTGTGCTTATTACCTATCTGGTTAGCAACCTTAATCCAAGATACAAAGCAATTTATCAAGAGTTTATTTTTTGCATCAAAGTCAACAATTTAACTACTGAAACTTTACCGTCAGCGCTCAACCGGACTTATACTCAACCAGTTTAATACCACAATTGGAGAATTAGTTATGACAATTGCTACAGCAGAGCCGAAACAAGCCAAGGGTAAGCTAAAAAAAGTTTATACTCCCCAGGAATATCTTGCCCTAGAGGAAAAAGCTGAGGATAAGCACGAATACAGAAATGGGGAAATTGTTGCTATGGCAGGGGGAACAACAAATCACAATGAAATAGTCACTAATTTATGTACTGCGTTAAAAGTAGCCCTAAAAGGTCAGCATTATCGTGTTTTTATTAGTGATGTGCGGCTCTGGATACCCCGTTATAATCAATATACCTATCCTGATGTGATGGTAATTGCTGGTGAGCCAATTTATCATCAAGGCCAGGCCAGCATTACAAATCCTCTGCTAATCGTCGAAGTGCTATCCCCGTCACCCCAAGATTATGACCGAGGCACCAAGTTTACCTATTACCGCTCCATTTCCCAACTCCAGGAGTATATTTTGGTTGATCAATATAGCGTTAAAATTGAACAGTTTAGCAAGATTAGCCAGGGTCAATGGCTACTCACGGAATATGAAGCCAATTCAGAAAATCTGATGGTCGAGTCCCTAAAACTGCCGCTGAATATCGTTGATATTTACGATCAAGTTGAGTTTGAATCCTGTTCTCCATAACCAAATTTGTAAGCTCTCTCCAAAAGTTTCAACTCCAACCAGCTAATGAGTAAGCCCACTGTCAGTATTCTGATTCCAACCTATAATCGGGAAAACTTAATCACTGAAACTGTGCAGTCAGCGCTTAACCAGACTTATCAAGACTTTGAAATTATCATTGTCGATAATCAAAGTACTGACAATACCTATCAAGTATGCCTGGATTTAGCTAAGACTGACCCCAGAATCAGGGTTTATCAAAATGAAGAGAATATTGGCCCGGTTAGAAATTGGCAAAGATGTGTCGAATTAGCTAATGGTGAGTATGCAAAGATTTTGTTCTCAGATGATTTAATTCACCCAATGTTTTTAGAGAAGACTTTAAATTTGTTTTCCGATGATGTTGGCTTTGTATTCACTAGCATCGCACTCGGAAATGCCCTAAATGTTGTAAAAAGATATGAATGTTTTTGGCTTTTTAATCTCAAAATCAGAAGTTCTAAATTTGTTGCTTTTTTTATAAAAAAAATTATCAATGTTCATCCTGGTTGTGCAATTTTTCGCACTAAAGATTTAAGTAAAAATCTGCTGACCACCATAGAGTCTCCGGGATTATCTGGTTTTGAGAATCACGGCGCAGGAGTTGATATATTGCCATTTTTACTAACTGCTCAAGAGTGTGATACTGTCGCCTATGAAGCTTCTCCACTAGCCTTCTTTCGAGGACACAATCAATCAATTTCGGTGAAAATGAATAGCAAATCATCTTCTAGTTTATTTATGTATTATGATCAAGCTAAAATCTGGTTTGTTGAAAAATTTGACTATATGAATCTTTGCAAATATATGTACATAGCAAGTTGGATAGATAGAATGCGGAAAGAAGATAATAATATAGACTTTTGCACCAGTTGTAAATCCTACACAACTAAGCCAGTTGATATTACTTGGATAAAAATTTTTGCTTTATTTTTAGAAGTCAAAGTTCTACAGGTATTTATTAAAAGTAGAAATCTTCTGTATTTTTGGATACTCAATTTTAAGTTTAAAAATTTATACTCCTAAGAAACGTTCTCTCCATTAAATTACAGATAACTATCATGTCCTTATATCAAGCCCCAGAATACGAATTTTATCGTCAAAAAATTGACGACGTAAGCCTGTCGAAAGAAGAACTTGTATTGCAAGGGGGAAAAAGATTTGCACTTGGTCAGCGTTATAACCTTATTGAGGAGTATTGCAAAAGAAACGGCAAGCAATTCAAAAATTTAGTTGAAATTGGGTGCCATACTGGCCAAACCATTTTATACATGTCTGAACATAACTTTGCCGAAAATTTAATTGGGATTGATATTGCTATTAGTCAGAACCTCCAAAATTTAGAAAGTAACAAAGCAACATTTATCGAGTCCAATGCTAACAATAATTTTCCCCTAGCCAATCAATCAGTAGATGCAGTAGTTGCAATGATGGTTATGGAACATGTTTTTGATCCTTTTCATTTTTGTAACGAAGTATCTCGTATTCTTGAAAAAAATGGAATTCTTTTCCTGAATGTTCCGCTAATTACCGCTCTGAAGCATCGTCTATCACTATTGTCTGGACAAATGCCTGTAACTTCTACACCAAAATGGTTCGAGATGAGAGAATGGGATGGCGGGCACTTACACTACTTTACAATTCCTCTTTTAAAAAAATTACTTGGGCTTTATAGTTTAAAAATTATAGACATTCGAGGTGTAGGAAGCTTCGCAAAAATCAAATCTTTATTTCCAGAATTTTTGGCTGCCGAAATCTCTTTAATATGCCAAAAATATTAATCTAAATAATATGAAAGTTACAATTTCTAACGGGAGCGGGAGATTTCATCTTTACCATGCGGGCGCAGCAGCTTCTAAATCTGGTTACTTGAAATCTTTTATTACCGGAATCTACATCAGACAAACTTGGTACATAAATCTCCTTTTGAAATTATCTTATATTGATTTTTTTTCTAATAAAATCAAAAAATTAAGCCTAAGAAAAGACGATGAAATAGAATCATCACAAATTGTTTCACTAGCTTTTCCTGAGGTTATTAGAACAGTAATTTCAAGATTTGATAACCTGTTGCCTGGGTCTGGTATTTTAGCTCGTCATTTAGCTTTTTTAAGTTTTGGCTATTTGACCACATTTTTTTTGGAAGAATCAGAAATTTTCCATGTTCGCTCTGGCTTTGGACACAGCGCAATTAACAAAGCCAAGCACAAAAAAATGTTGTGCTTAGTTGATCATTCAATTGCACACCCAAAGGTGTTGAATGAAATCATTCACAATGAGCCAACTAAATGGGGAGAATCAGTCACTAGTAAATCCTGGCTATATCCACTTTATTGGAAATTAGTCGAAGAAGATATCAATAATTCAGATTATTTGCTAGTAAATTCAGATTTTGTTAAAGAAACCATTATTAAAAATTCTCAGATTACACAGGACAAAATATTTGTGATACCGATGGGGATCGATATCGAAAAATTTTCACCTAAAACAGAAAATAAAAAATCGAGTAAATTCAGAGCTATTTTTGTAGGAACCATTGGGTTTCGCAAAGGAGTTTTGTATTTATTATCTACTTGGAAAAAGCTTAACTTACAAAATGCGGAACTAGTTTTAGTTGGAGCCATTGAACGTGATATTAAGCCCTTACTTTCGCAATTTGATGGACTTTTTTGTCATGTCCCTCATGTTCCTTTTTCTCAGATAGTTGAATTTTATCATTCGAGCGATGTTTTTGTTTTTCCATCCTTAGCTGAAGGTTCTGCCTTAGTTGTGTATGAAGCCATGGCCTGTGGACTTCCTATCATCACTACTCCAAATTCAGGATCCATCGTGCGTGATACCATAGACGGGTTTATAGTACCTGCTCGTGACGAGGATGCATTTGCCGAAAAAATACTTTGGTGCTATCAAAATCAAGTTGAAGCATCAAAAATGGGTGATTGTGGAGCTTCTTACGTGAGAGAGAATTACACTTGGGAAAAATATCAAGAGCGAGTCTTAGACTTGTACCATACACTTATTAAAAATCAATAAAATTTTTGAACAATGAACTTCAATTTATTCCGTTCTCAGATAAGAGGCATAATTGGAAATTACCCCATACTTTTCTATTCATTGTATGGATTAAAGTCCCTCAATCGTCGTCTGTCAGTCCAACAAGATACTCAATTGGTTATTGAAGGATTCCCAAGATCAGGAAATACTTTTGCTGTTCTTGCGTTTGAACATTTGCAATCTTCCTCCATTAAGCTAGCCCACCATTTACATGTAATTGCCCAGGTTAAGCGTGCTGTTCAATATTCAATTCCCACCTTGATACTAATTCGAGATCCCAAGGATGTCACAATCTCTTTGATTATGCGTAATCCTGAAGCAACACTATTATCTATCCTAAATGGCTATATTGACTATTACACTACAATATCCCTTTATAAAGATCATTTTGTTACTGCAGATTTCAAGGAATTAATTAACGATTATGCCTCCGTTATCAGAGCAATTAATATCAAATTCAATACTAAATTTCAAGAAATTTCTCCTACTCCAGACGACCAAGACATTATTTTTGCGAAAATAAGTGAGCTAAGTAAAATCTATGTCAATGGTGATAAATCAAAAGCCGCTTATCCATCCGCAGAAAAAAAGGCGTTGAAGGAATATTGGGCAACAAAAATAGATGCTCCTTGTCTAGCTCCTATACTTTCCAAAGCTTATTCAGTTTATCAAGAGTTCTTCGTCAAGTGAAATATCTATTTATTGTTACAGGTTGTGTCGAGAAAAACTCTAGCTTTGTGAGGCTACGTCAGTTGGGCTATTACCTCTCAGAGATTGGAATCAACGTTTATTATCTGCTTGACCGAACTTTCTACAACGAAAAACTTGTCGAGTTTTTAGATTATGCCCAAGTCATATTGATCAATGAGTCACACTATAATGTCGAGTTTCGTCTCAACCAAATTTATGCCCGACATAAGGTAATTAAACATATCTCACCTGATGTAGTTCACTTTCTCAATCCATCTCCCAATAATACTGCTTCCATTGTCGGGGGAAAGTCTGTGATTAAGGTTTCGGACTGGGATGAATTACTGTCCCAACGCCGCCCGACCTTGCCTCACAGAATTGTTCATTATATTTGTGAAGTTATTGCCAGGCAACAGGCTGATCTAATTACCGTTTCCTCTCGGCATCTGCAACAATACTTCCAAGAAAAATTTAATCGTTCATCCCTTTATCTGCCCTACGCCACTTACCTAGAAAACATCGACATTGGACCCAATCCCTTTGAGCGTCCCACCGCCGTTTACATGGGTAATCTGCACCACGATGGCGACCATGATATTCTCATTGACGCTTGGACAATCCTCCAATCCCAAGGTGACGCCCCGGACTTGTGCATCATTGGGGGCGGCCCCTGCCTAGAGTCCGTTAAATCAGACGTAGAGCAACGGGGACTGACCCAGATTAAATTTTTGGGTTATTTACCCGTCCAGGAAAATCAAAACTATTTACACCATGCCCATGGACTGCTGTTCCCCATCCGGGATACCATCGGGAATCAAATGCGTTGTCCATCCAAAACCTTTGCCTATATGCAAGCTGGTCGTCCCATTGTCACCTGTCGAGTGGGGGAAGTAGCAGAAGCCCTTGGCGATCAAGGTATTTACGTTGAACCGACCCCGGAAACCTTTGCCCAAAAAGTGCTCGAACTATTTCAACAGCCACCCCAAACAGTAGTCTATGACCTAGAACGCCATACCTGGGAAGCTAGAGCTAAAGACTTATTGCAGGCCATCCAAGTCATTCATCGATGAATCCACAACAACTGTTTGTCACAAAAGTTCCTCAGAAAACTTGGAATTTTGATATTATCCTCTGTAGTTTTTTTCTCTTTACTATCCCATATAATTTTACCGATGTTCTGATTAGAACTTTCTTAGGCAATAATCTTTTTCAATTTGATTGGATTATTATTGTTGTTGCTTGTTTGCGACTGGGTAACATTTTACTAACCAAAAAGTCCATTGAAAATAGATTTCTGAGATATGCATTAATAACCTTTGTGCCTCTTTTTATAGTCATTGTCTATACATTTGCTGTTACAACATTTCAGACTGAGTTCCTACAAGAAAACGGACTTTATTACAGTAGTATCAGTGATGGATTTATCTTCAGACGAGGAGTAAAATACTTAGCCTATACTGCCCTTGCTTTATATTTTGCGAGCGTCGTCAACACCTGGCAAAAATTTTATACCGTTCTTTTAGCTCTCCTTGCTAGCCTTTGCATTGTTGAAATTCTCGGCTTAGTCCAAGCAATCGTTTTTTTAGGAACTGGCATCGACATTTTTCCCATTACCCGCACTCGGGAAACCGGACTTTTTTATCAATCCGCAACGGTTGACTTTGCTGGCATTAACTTTCTACGAATCAAATCCTTGGCCCATGAGCCAAAGGGCCTGGCAGGGATGATGTATGTTTTATTTATCTTTAAATTTTATTCCCCATCTTTATTATTGCGAGCAAAACAGTACGTTAAAATTCCCAGATTTTTTGCAACTTATCTACAGATAACTTGGCCTTTGACTATTCTTGTACTTCTGTTGACATTTTCGGGCAGTGGTTTACTTAGTTTCGGCTTTATTTTTACCGTAATTTTCCTAACTTCCCTTGGCCCACTGATCGTTTCAGGAAGAATTTCTCCTAATTTGATCTTTGTCCTGTTGTTTATTCTTGGTGCTTCCTTGGTCATGATTCAAGCCCCAGAAAAAGTCAATAGCTTTTTTGATGTTTCCATCATGAGGAGAGCATCAGGCTTTTTTGAAGAGCGAACCATTGAGTCTTTATACTCCGGCAGTACAGACCCAGAAGACACAGCAGCCATTATCAACGTTATTAAGTTTCCCATAGTAGTCTTAACCGGTGTTGGTTTTGGTGGTTACTCCAACCTGGCTCTTCCCATTGTTGTCTCTATGTATGGCAGCGGAATACCAATAGAAACGGCAAGCGCTTTTTCTCGCAATATTCTCATTGAGCTATTATTTTCTTCTGGTCTTGTCGGTATTGCCGGTTGTCTATTTTTTGCTAGCAGATTACTTCGTAATCTTCGCTTTTATCCTGATGTGATTATGCCCCTTACCCTCGTGATTGTTTCATCATTTCTCATTCGATCTAACGAAGTCTTGTTTTTTGTCTTTATCGGTATAGTCTGTGCAGTTAATTGTATTTTGAAAGACGAGACTAAACAAGGTTGGCCATCAGTTAAAACACTTTGCC
Organism: Synechocystis sp. CACIAM 05; assembly: GCF_010222815.1. Classification (GTDB taxonomy): domain Bacteria; phylum Cyanobacteriota; class Cyanobacteriia; order Cyanobacteriales; family Microcystaceae; genus Synechocystis. The sequence continues at coordinate 389,727 of NZ_CP019225.1, forward strand.
GTGTCTAATAACACCCGTTCCAATCCCCTACATGTCCCTTAAAATAGTTCATCTTATTCCGGGATTCAGCCCTGTGACCTTGGCCTTGAGTGGAACGCTGGAAAGCGAAGCCGTGCTCAAATCCAAAATCGATTCTTACTTCGACCAACACGGTATCAACTTCGCCCTAGCCCCAACATCCAAGTAGCCTTAGCCGATTTCCTCATCTTCTTTCAGGAATACGGTGAATAAGTTCTCCATCCATAGTTTATGAAAGTTCTTCATGTCATACCGTCAATCGCCGCTGTGAGGGGAGGGCCGAGCAAGGCCATAATTGAGATGGCCAAAAGCCTTCAAAATGCAGGGTGCGAAGTTGACATTGCCACAACCAACGATAATGGCGGGACATTGCTAGATGTGCCATTAGGAACATTGCAAGAATATCAAGGCGTCCCCGTCAGATTTTTTGGAAAATTTTCTTCTGAGATACCAGCCATTCGGGAATTTACCTTTTCTGCTCCCTTTACCCGTTGGCTTTGGAAAAATATCAGTAAATATGACTTACTTCATGTGCACGCCATTTTTTCCTATCCCTCTACAGTGGCGATGGCGATCGCCAGACTCAAAAGCGTGCCCTATATCGTTCGCCCCCTGGGGCAACTTTGCCAATGGTCACTGCAACAGAGCCAACGCAAAAAGCAGATTTATTTAGATTTAATCGAAACAGCGAATCTTAATCACGCTAAAGCAATTCATTTTACTTCCGATGCTGAATATGCTGAAGCTCAAGAATTAGGTCTAAAAGCGCCGGGAGTGGTCATTCCCCACGGCTTGAGTGTCACACCAAGGATTCCCCATGCCCATCTTCAACTCCGCCAATGGCTTCATTTACCGGAGGACGAGCCTATCATTCTATTCTTGTCTCGGCTTCATCCCAAGAAAGGTTTAGAAGTACTTATCCAAGCTCTAGCGCGATTGGTGGATGAACAGTTTACTTTTGTTATTGCAGGTAGTGGAGATCCGGATTATGAAATGAGTTTGCGTCAATTAATAAATGAGTCAGGTTTAGGTAAACGTACTCGGATGTTGGGTTTCATTGAAGGAGAAAAAAAAGATATCCTCTTGCAAGGTGCTAATCTGTTTGCTCTTACGTCTTACTCCGAAAATTTTGGTGTTGCTGTGCTGGAAGCCCTAGCCGCAGGACTTCCCTGTATCGTAACGCCTGGAGTTGCCCTGTCGGAAGTTGTTAAACAACAAGATCTGGGAATGGTTCCAGAGATGGACGAAGCGGCGATCACCATTGCCATTTCTAGCTGTTTAAATCAACCTGAAATGATTCAAGAAATGGGCGATCGTGCCCGACAGTTTATTGGCCAAAACTATACTTGGGATAGAATCGCCGCTAATTTAGTCGAGATGTACGACGCTATTATCCAGCATCAACCGCTGCCCCATCTCCATGCTTGAGTCAATCACACCATTGATCCTGACCTATAACGAAGCTCCAAATCTAGAACGTACCCTGCAACAACTCCAGTGGGCAAGACGCATTGTGGTCATTGACAGCTTCAGCACAGACGCTACCCTCGATATTTTGAAGCGTTATCCCCAAGTGGAAGTCACCCAGCGAAAATTTGATACCCATGCTAAGCAATGGAACTCTGGATTGGAACAGATTCAATCCGAATGGGTACTTTCCCTAGACGCCGATTATGTCCTTACCAATGCTCTCATTGATGAACTAAAAACTCTGTTTCCTGCCCCGGAAATTGATGGTTATTTTATCCCATTTAAATATTGCGTCTTCGGGAAGCCACTCCGCGGAACCATTTTGCCCCCCCGTCAAGCCCTCTTCCGTAAAGGGCGATCGCACTATATTGACGATGGGCATACACAGCTTTTAGTTGTCAAAGGGCAGTCTGAGTCCTTATCGAATCCGATTTACCATGATGACCGCAAATCCCTTAGTCGCTGGCTCTGGGCGCAAGATCGCTATATGGTACTCGAAGTTAAGAAACTTCAGGAAACTCCCCTATCAGAATTGGGTTGGGGAGACAAAGTTCGTAAGCAAAAGATATTAGCTCCCTTTATTATTTTCGCTTACTGCCTAATTATCAAAGGAGGCATCTTCGATGGTTGGCGGGGCTGGTACTACGCTTTGCAAAGAATGTTTGCCGAAACCCTACTGAGCCTGCGCCTTATGGAAGCTAATCTGCGAGAAAATTCTAGAACAAATCAGCCCTCACAAAACCCAGATTAGGTCAAATTTCTTTTTGACATTGTGATTTCCAGCGATGTTATCGAGCATCTTTTTTATCCTAGGGAGTTACCGCGATTCGCTAAACAATGTCTGAAGCCTGGAGGACAGTTGATTGTAACAACTCCCTATCACGGTTATTGGAAAAACCTTGCCCTTGCTCTGTTGAATGCCATGGACAAACATCACACCGTTCTCTGGGATGGCGGCCACATCAAATTCTTCTCCGTCAAGACCCTGTCCCAGCTATTGCAAGAAGAAGGATTTACCGGTCTTAAATTCAAGTTTGCTGGACGTTTACCCTATCTCTGGAAAGGAATGCTAGTGTCTGCCCAGTTAAAATAGAAACCATCAATGGCAAGTTTTCTAGCTTTACTGCCCCGCTCCCTGACCACTTTCCTTTATGCCGTGGCGGCCCTACTGAGGTTTTATGGCAACATCGACACCACCCCCATCCCCCGAATCCCTCTCACCATCCTTGGATGGAGCTTCCTGGCGTTCACGTTGGGCACAGCGGCTCTCCTGGTTAATCTCGGCCTTGAGTGGAACCCTGGAAATCGAAGCCGAAACCGAGAGATTGAAGCAAGAGAACGCGAAACTTGACGAGATAATCTTGCAGACGAAGAAAGAAACCGAGCGTCTGAGGAAAGAGAAAAAGCCGATCGAGAACGAGATCGAGCAGATCAAGAAAGAGACAGAGCAGATCAAGAGAGAAACAGAGCAGATCAGGAAAGACAACGAGCGGCTCGCCGTGCTCGAATCCAAAATCGAGGATTTGTTCTCCAAACACGGTATCAACTTGCCCCTAGCCCAGAAGCCAGAGCAACCCTAATCGATTTCCTTAGCTTCCTCCAGGAATACGGGGAATAAATATGCGATCGTCAGTAATTGCTCCCCCAATCAAATGGCGGAAACTATTGCCAAATAGAGCCTTTAGCGTAAAACCTTTTTAGCAAATAATTCCCCATGACCCTCACCGTTGCCATTCCCCGCATTGAGATCGCCCCTGGTAGTCATTTAACTATCCCCAATGTATCCTGGGTAGACTTTATCTCTTTGCTAGAAGAACTCGGAGAAAAACGTCATTCCCGACTCGCTTACTATCAAGGCCGACTGGAAATCATGGCTCCCCTCGCCCTACATGAAAAACCAAATCGTCTGATTACCGATATCGTCAAAGCTATTTTGGAATGCCAAGAGCGAGACTGGGAAGACTTTGGCTCCACCACCCTTAAACAGCCTCCCCTCGCTGGCATAGAACCAGATAGCTGTTTTTACATCCAAAATGCATCCCAGATGCGGGAATACAAAAACCTTGATCTGAATCAATCTCCCCCCCCAGATTTAGCAATTGAATGCGATTTAAGCTCGAAAACCGTCATCGATGCGTACCAAGCCATTGGCGTTCCTGAAGTGTGGATTTATAGCAATAATCAACTACAAATTTACCTTTATTCAGAACAAGGTTATTTAGAAAGCAACCAAAGTCAAATTTTTCCAGATTTGGCCGTAATGTCAATGATTCCCCAACTAATTCAAAAAGCTTACCAAGTTGGCACAAGGCAAATGTTGGGTGAGTTGAAAGCACAGCTAAAATGAACCTATGGCAAGTTTTCTAGCCTTACTGCCCCGCTCCCTGACCACTTTCCTTTATGCCGTGGCGGCCCTACTGAGGTTTTATGGCAACATCGACACCACCCCCTTCCAACTCATCCCCCTCACCATCCTCGACTGGAGTTTCCTGGCGTTCACGTTGGGTACAGCGGCTCTCCTGGTTAATCTCGGCCTTGAGTGGAACGCTGGAAATCGAAGCCGAAACCGAGCAGATCAGGAAAGAGACAGAACAGATCAAGAAAGAGACCGAGCAGATCAGGAAAGACAACGAGCGGCTCGCCGTGCTCGAATCCAAAATCGATTCTTCCTTCGACCAACACGGTATCAACTTACCCCTAGCCCAGACACCAGAGCAGCCCTAATCGATTTCCTCAGTTTCCTCCAGGAATACGGTGAATAAATAGGCGATCGCCCAACCCTTTCCCAACATACTCATTGTTAAGATTGACCAGTCCCCCGTTGCCTGTGAAATAACCATGGTTACCCTGCTGAAATGGACAGTTCCAGACTATCACCACCTCATTGAACAGGGGCTATTGGACGGTAAGAAAGTGGAACTTTTAGACGGAGACCTAGTGACCATGGCTCCCGAAGAACCACTCCATAGCTACACCACCACCACCGTTGCCGACTATCTGCGCCAAAACCTGCACGGATTAGCTCTAGTGAGGGAAGCCCATCCCATTACCCTGAGTCAATCTGAACCGGAACCTGACATTGCCATTGTTCTAGCTCCCCAGGAGCGCTACAAAGAAAGGCATCCCCAGGCCGACGATATTTTTTGGTTAATTGAAATAGCTAACAGTACCCAAGCCTACGACCTCAACGACAAAAAACAAATCTACGCCCAAGAAGGCATCCCCGAATATTGGGTGGCAGACCTAAGCAAACGCCAATTATTTATTTTTCGAGCACCAGACAAAGAAGATTATCGCCTGCAACAAACCCACTCCGAAGGCATCATCCATAGCCAAGCCTTTCCCGAAATAAAAATATCAGTACAAGAAATGTTCCATTGGTAGTTCTCCGACCATTGACCAAACTGAAACCATGGCAAGTTTTCTGGCCGTATTCTTGCTCCTTTGTTTTTGGTAACCAACTGAGCGACCGCAGCATTCTCCCAAATTCTAAACAAATTCCGTTGTTTTTGCTGTTGAACCAGTTAGTTTTGGCGTAAATTATTACCATGCAACTTAATCAATACCAGCAAGGAGAATATCACCCTGGAGCCCCGCTAGTTAAGCAATTGCTATGGTATTCAATTGGGGATTTTTTAGTCCAAACGCCCCTACTGCCCATGGCCAGGCTGAAGGTAGCTATCCTGCGATTATTCGGGGCCAAAATTGGTGCAGGAGTTAATATCAAACCCCACGTCAAGATCAAATTCCCTTGGCGGCTAACCCTAGGCAATTACGTTTGGCTGGGGGAAAAATGTTGGATTGATAACCTCGCCCCGGTTACCATTGAGTCCCATGTGTGTATTTCCCAGGGCGTTTACCTATGCACTGGCAACCACGATTGGAGTAAACCCAGCTTTGACCTAATCACCAGTCCGATTCACATCGCCGCCGGCAGTTGGATCGGTGCTAGCGCCGTTATTGGACCTGGAGTACGGGTGAATGAAAAGGCAGTTTTGACTTTGGGGTCTGTGGCTGTCAAAGATTTGGCGGCTATGACCATCTACTCTGGCAATCCCTGTCAGCCGGTCAAAAAACGGCAACTCCTCTGAAATTACGCCAGGTAAAAACTAACTTTTGTTGTTAGTATCTTTAGGGATTTGATCTAATTATTGATGAAGCTAACCATTCTGAACCAATTTTATCCCCCTGACTATGCGGCCACGGGGCAACTGCTAGAAGAACTGTCCATCGAACTGTCAAAAAAAGAGCTTGATGTGCAAATTTTTGCTGGGCAACCGGGTTATGCATTTGATCAGGAACTTGCCCCATCCCAGGAAGTCTCTCAGGGAGTTTTGATCAGAAGAACTAGGACTTCTCGCCTCTGGCCCCAGAGATTACGAGGGCGGGCGATCGCCGGAATTTTGTATTGTTTACGCGCCATCGTCAAACTCAGATTAAGGAGCAGACTGGGGGATTTGATTCTTGTTACTACAGAGCCTCCCTACCTAATGGTGGTGGCCTATATCCTGCATTTGTTATACAAAAAACCCTATATCTGCCTGATTTATGATCTCTACCCCGATGTGGCAGTGAAGTTGGGGGTGGCGAAGGAAAAGGATGCCATTGTTAAATTGTGGCGTTGGCTAAATCGTTTAACTTGGCAAAAGGCAGAGGCTATTATTGTGCTCAGCGAGAGCATGGCTAAGGTGATCGCGGACCAACAACCAGCCTTAGCAGGGAAAATTGAGGTGGTCCATAACTGGGCGGACGGAGTGTTAATCCAACCAAGGGCCAAAGCTGATAACTGGTTTGCCCAACGCCATGGCCTGGAACAGACATTTACTGTACTATATTCTGGCAATATGGGACGGTGCCATGACCTGGAAACTGTTATGGAGGCAGCTCTTCTACTCCAGCAAGAAGCAGTCCAGTTTGTCTTTATTGGAGCTGGTGCTAAGGCCCCAGTCTGTCAGGAATTCGTACAACGCCACCAGTTAACTAATTGTTTATTTTTGCCCTTCCAACCCAAGCCGGTTTTGCCCTTTTCCCTCACCGCCTGCGACCTGAGCTTGGTTTCCATTTTGCCCCAGGTGGAAGGGCTGGTGGTTCCGAGCAAGTTCTATGGCTGTTTGGCCGCAGGCACGGCGATCGCCGCCATTTGTCCCCCCCATTCCTATTTGCGGGAAATTATTGCCGAAGCCCAGTGTGGGGCAAGCATTGATAACGGCGATGGGGCGGGATTGGCCGAATTCATCCTTCAACTTAAGGACAATCCCCAACGAACAACAGCCATGGGGCGTCGGGGCCGCCAGTATTTTGAAGAAAATTTCACCCTGGACACCATTGCAGACCAATACCTATCTGTCATTACTAAAGTGGGTGATAAAAAAGTCACCAAGCTCCAAGCAAATAAATTCCGCAACTATCCTGACTCAAGCGTGCTTTAACTAAATGATCAGACCAATAAACCACCTTAAGATAAGCGCTTAACCATTGTGTTTTATTAATTTCATTCTGGTGTTTTTTACCAAAATTATGAGTGAAAGCTCAATTGCAACCTATCGATAAAGCTTGTTAATGGTTTCCAACCAACGTCCGTTTAGCTTTTCTTTGTCACCAGACCACTGAATCAATCCAGTTGTTAGCTACAGTGATGGCAGGAATTTAGGGTTTATCAAGTTGCTGACCAACATTTTGACCAAAATTGTATTGAGGCTCATACTGCCAATCGTTTGCTTTACCCTGGTGGCCTGTGGGGTTGCCCCCGATGCGGTGCAGGCAGAGTCTCGCCTATTTTTACCCCTGTCCTTGGAATTTTTAGATAGCTATACCCTACCGAAACAAGCAATAGAGGATTTACCGGTTGGAGGCATTTCCGACCTTACCTACGATCGCCAACGGGATGTTTATTATGCTGTCACTGATGATCGGCGATCGCCACGATTCTACACCATGCACCTCACCATAGTCCCTGGGCAAGAAGGCACCGGGATTGCCAAAGCAGAAATAGTGAAAATGACCAAGCTCAGAACCAGCGGAGGGGAAACCTACGGCCGTCAATTGTTAGACCCAGAAGGTATTGCCCTGTCTCCCCGCCAAACCCTGTTCATCAGCAGTGAAGGGGTTTTATCCAGCCAAAGCCCCCCTTTAATAGCCGAATTTGATCCCCAAACGGGCCAGGAGTTGGAGCGATTGCCCCTGCCCAACCGATTTTTACCCCAAGCAGACCGCCCCCAGGGTATCCGGGATAACTTGAGCTTTGAAGCTTTAACCATTGCCGCCACCAGCACCCTAGCAGACGATCCTTTTCGCCTTTTTACTGCCACGGAAAGTGTTTTGGACCAGGACTTTGACCCGGACAATCCCCCCAAGGAGATTCCCTTAAGGTGGTTGCATTACGTAATTAACTCCGTCGGGGCACCAGTTTTAGTCAGTGAAAATCTTTACCCCCTTGATCCAGCTCCAGCGGGCACTCTGCTCCATGGCCTAAGCGCCATGGTGGCTTTACCCAGGGAAGGTTATTTTCTCACCTTAGAACGAACCTTGGGGCTGACGGGATTCCAGGGCAAAATTTTCCAAACGGTCAATGCCAATGCCACCGACACCAGCCGCATAGTTAGCTTCCAGCCTGGTACCAACACCATTAACCCGATGCGCAAACAACTACTGTTCGATCTGGAGGATTTGGGCATTGAGTTGGACAATCTGGAAGGAATCACCCTGGGGCCCCGCTTACCGGACGGTTCCACCAGTTTAATTGCCATCACTGACGATAACTTTAGTGGGGATCAAAGCACCCAAATCCTACTTTTCCGTTTGCAGGGGGTTTAGCAACGGCGCCAAATGATCAATTACTGGTTCCCTGCCCACGGTGAGGTGGTGGGCAAGTTTTTGCGCTAGGGGCGGCACATAGACCAAGGGATGGGTGAAGCCGGTGAACAACACCAACCCCGGTACATTAGGCATTTCCCCCACTAGGGGCAGGGTTTGGCCACTAAAGGCCACTAAACAATGGTGGGCGGTGACCGGCAGTAGGGCCAGGCGGGGTAAAATTTTGGCGATCGCCGTTTGTAGCTGCTGTTGGGCCCAAGCCAGGTCGGGATGATAGTGGGGGGAAGTCACCAGTTGGCTAATTTGACCGATGAATAATCTACCATCGAAAAACTGCACCGCTCCGGGTTCCACAACCGTGGCGACGCAATGGTCATCGGGCTGATGCCAATCTAAAGTCGGGGCTAGGGCTTCTAAATTAGGGCGTTGCTGTAAATCCGCCGGCATAATCACACAGCGGAGATTTTCTTGGGTGGGGGCTGTTTGCAGCACAGCGGCATGGGTGAAATAGAGGGGCAAATTAATACCCGACTCCGGTAGCAGAGCAAGGCTTTGACCACCCCCCGCCAGAATGACGTTATGGGCAAAAAAGTTTCCCGCCCCAGTGTGGACCCCCTGCACCCGGTTTTGCTTGGTAATTAATCCTTGCACCTCGGTGATGCGGACTATGCCCCCCAGCCGGAGAAAGGCTTGGAGATAGGCGTTAACGGTTTTGCCGCCGTGGCAGTGCCCCTGGGGCACCACAAATCCGCCGCCAACGCCGTCCGGGTTAAGTTGGGGTTCAATGGCGATCGCCGTTAAACGGTCCACCCATTGAGGGCGAATTAAACAATGGTCAAACTGCTTAGCTAGGGCCTGGGCATCATCTTCAGGACGGAGATAGAGTAATAGTTCTAATTCTCGATATTCCGTTTCTCCCCCCAACTCTTGGCTCAAATGGGTCCAACGATAGCGACTTTCATGGCCCAATTGCCGCTGCAGGGGAGTGGCCCCAGCCCAATAGATAATGCCACCATAGCTCAGGGCCGTGGCGTTGATAGGCTGACGATGTTTTTCGAGTAATAGTACTCGTTGCCCTTGTTTTTGCAATTCATAGGCGATCGCCGCTCCGGTAATGCCGGCCCCGACCACAATGGCATCAAAATTTTCCATTAACCTTGATTAACAATTTGGCCCAAGGCGGCAAAACCCGGTACTTTCCCCGCCGAGGCGGCACCATCTTTCTCCGAAACAATGACCGCACTAATCTGATCACTCATAATGGCCACCTTTTTCTCCGTCTGCTTTTCACAGGTGAGTTCCAACAGTTGGGGGCGATCGCCCTGCATGGCAGTGACAATGGTCTGATAGAGTGCTTCCGCCCCATCCTTTTCCTTGCGCTGTACGGACACGGGCATGGGGGAATATTTAAGGGTCAAATCAATGCTGATCATAGGGGAACCGTAAACGGGAAGTGGTGAAACAGTCTTGCGACTCTCCCTATCTAGGTTATAGTTTTTTTGCCAAGAAGGGGGGAAAGCACCAGTTCCCAGGGCGCTAAACCGCCAAGCTGCAATCCTCGTTTGTTTAAACAACAGCGTGACAAAGTTGAAATACCTTTTCCATGGAAGACGTAAAATTCTTGATCGGCTCGATTTTATTTTAGTTAGCCATAAAATCCTAAGGTAATGTCGGGCAGTTCTACATGGATAAATGAATAAACACTAGTCCCCATGGGAGATCTGGTGCCAGGGGGGTAACTGGATTAAATCTTCCAGGTTGGCCTGCATAGTCTGGCAAATCTGGTCCAAGGGCAGATCGTTGGCATCGTGGCCGAAGGGGTTTTCAATCTCCACCCCAATTTCTTCAATGCCGAAGACAGTGAAAGCGATAATTCCCACTACAAAAGCCGTGGCCCAATGGAGGGTATTCACAATCTGGAAAGGGGTGATGAAGCAATAGAGAAAAATTAGCTGGCGCAAATGGATGGCGTAGGCCAGGGGAATGGGGGTTTTTAAAATTCGTTCGCAACTGCCCAACACATCCACCATGGTGTCTACCAAGCGCAACATGGCGGTGAGCTGATAGGCATTAATATTGTTTTGCTCGTATTCCCGTTGCAGATAATTACTGATCCAAAAGGCGATTTCCAAGGGTGGATTATTTAGGTCCTCAAGCTTCCGGTAACCGGATTCCGGCAACAGAGCCCAAATTTCTTCATTTAGGGGTTGAGAGCGCAGATGTAACTTTGTGGCCACGGCAAAGGCCACCAGAAGATGCAGAATTTTAATTTTGTCTTGGTGGGCTTGGGGACCGGGTTCTGCCACCGAAACCCAGATACTCCGGGAGAGGTTACGAATGGTATTAACTAGAGTGCCCCAGGCTTTGCGTCCTTCCCAAAAACGTTCATAGGCGGTGTTGGTGCGAAACACTAACAGCAATCCCAACACAATGCTGGGCACAATGCTCTCCTGGATGGGAATGGAAAATTTATATCCCCAACCATCCACCAGGGTCACCCCCAGGGAAAAGACCATGCACACTAGCACCCGGGGGGCGATCGCCGGAATAACGGAACCTTGCCAGCGCAGCAGTATGTCCGTCCAGATGCGGGGAGATCGGGATGGATGGTGAGTAAAAAAGCCAAAGAATTTGCTCAAAATTTGCTCTCCCCCAACTTAGATAAACATTGCCAATCTAGGGGAATAATGGCCACAGTTATCCCTGGGCCAATGCCGTCTCTTGGGGCATCAAACTCAGCATCTTGGCGATCGCCGTTTCCAAATCATTGTGCCAATGGACAAGGCTGTTGTCGTACATCTGCTGGAGATGATCTAAATTTCCCTGGCTAAATCGGATAACCACCGGTAGCACTTCCCCTGTATAGGTTTGCCGTTGGGGAAACCGTTGGCGCTGGGGCAAACTGGGGCCCGTCCCCCGTAAACTGCGGTCTTCACTGGAGGGGTTGGGGGGCAGGGGTAAAAAAGACCGTAAATCTTCCGCCAAGGCCGAGGTGTCCCTTGCTCTGGTGGCCAGGTTAACAAAAATTCCTTTTAAATTGGGGGCCTGGCTGAGGTGGTTAAAGGCCAATTCCAGTTGTTCCCCCAGGGTTATGTCACTGCGACCTTCATCCAATAAATAGGCGCCGGTGATGCCAAAGGAATTGAGCAGGTCCCACGTACTCAGGGCTAGCCCTTCACTGTTACAAATTAGGCCAATTTGTCCCTGGGCCAGGTCCCCCGGCAGCCAACTATGCCCCGTCCATTGCTCCGATCGCCAATTGATCAAATCCGGATGCCGGTTGATCGCCGTATCGTTGACTGTAATTTTGCCGTCTAGGGCCATCACCTCCCCATTAGCACTAATGCCAAGGGGATTAATTTCAATCACGTCCAAGTCGTAGGTGACAAACAATTCATACATTTTGCCGATGATGCCGCTTACTGTGGTCACCAGGGGCCCGGTCAAACCCATTTTCACCGTCAGCCGTCGGGCTAGATAGGGAGAAAAGTTAGTCCGCAGGGAAACGCTCTGCATTTGCTCCAACAGGGTTTCCACATCAATGCCCCCCTCGCTGGAACCCATTAACACAGGGCACTGCCGTTGGTAGTCCAGCACGATCGCCAAAAATAATTCCGACTGGGCATCGTACCGGGCCTCAGCCAAAATCACCTCTGGGTACTCATCCGCAATGGGCAAATGGAAAATCGCCGAAGCGGCGGCAATGGCATCAATGGTATTTTCCACAAACCTAACCCCGCCGGCCTTACCCCGGCCCCCTGCCCGCACCTGGGATTTGAGCACCATGGGGTAGGGAATTTGCAACCGTTTCAGGGCAGTGGTGTTTTGGATAGTCTGGGAAGGCAAAATGGGAATGCCCACTTGCTGAAATAGTTCCTTGGCCTGGTACTCTAACAAGTCCATAAGTGATCTCTAAAATTTACTTCTGTTCGCCGCTATGGACAATTTCTTCCACTAGCTCCGCTGGACGTCGCTCCGAAAAGCCCCAAGCAAACAGTAGCCCAATTATGACGATCATCAACAATTGTGGCGGCACTAACTCAGGGTTAATGACTCTGAGCAGTAGGCGCAGACCCACTAACCCCACTGTGATAAAACCAGCATCTTTGAGGCGGGTAAAAATCTCTAACCAACGAATAAATAAACCCGCTAAAAACCTCAGGGCAATCACCCCAATGGTGCCCCCCACAATAATCAGCCATAACTGATCCGCCACGGCGATCGCCGTAGTGACACTATCGAGGGAAAAGGCTAAATCGGTGAAGGCAATCAGGGGGATCGCTTGCCAAAAGGAACTAAACTCAAAAGCCTTATGATGATTTTCCCCTTCATCGGGAGACAAAAAATAACTCCCCACCAGCCAGAGCAGGTACAATGCCCCCGCCAACTCAAACTGCCAATATTGCAACACAAAGGAAGCACTGATAATCAACAGAACCCTAAGCACATAGGCAATGACTAACCCTGCGTTCAAAGCTCGTCGTTGTTGGTCCGGATTGGGTAAACCCTGGGCGATGGCGGCTAGGGCAATGGCATTATCCGCCGATAGCACTGCCTCAAGGGCAATTAACACTAGCAACGTCAATGGGATTTTGAGGACAACAGCAAAGGACGAGTTGAATAGTAGGTCAAAGTCAAACATGGACACAGGGAAAGGTGGAGGCCTGCAGAGATAGACCGGAAAAACCAGGACTCAGCAAGGTTTAGTTCCAGTCATACCATCTTCCCTCATTATTGGGGGCTTTGGTGATGGGGGTCTACCCCCCTATCAGTAGCGATCGCCGTTGATCCCCGCTAAATTTCCTCCGGAGAAAAGTTCGTTTCAGTGGGCATATTGGGCTCAGCTCCATGGTCTGCACTGACGGGAGAGGCGGGGGGGGAAACCGACGGGGGATCCTGGAGTAGGGATTTAACCTGGTCAACTACGGTGCTGAGTTTGCCTTCATTTAACAAACCATTGAGCAGGGTGAGGCCACTGGTGGAAAGCAGTAATTTATTGATGTCGCCGCTGTTACTACCATTGCCATTGCTCCCACTTAACCCAGGGAAAGAGTAAATGCGGGATTCCCCCAACACCCCGGGCTGGGGCGCCAACGCTTTGATTAGATCCGGCAGTTGGGTAACCAGTTCCGGCCAGATGGTTTTTAATAACTCCGCTGTGCGATTAGCATTACTTAAACTGTTATGGGCTTCGATAATGGCTTTTTGTCCCTCCGCTTCAGCCATGGCTTTGTGACGGTTGGCATCGGCCAGGGTCCGGATGGATTCCGCTTCTAATTCCGCCGCTTGCCTGGCACTTTCCGCCTGACGCCGCCGCCGGAATACGTCAATTTCCACCACGTTTTGTTCAGCGATGCGATGTTGTTGGGCATCCTGTTGGGCCACAATCACCGCCAATTTCTGGGCCCGTTCCGCCGCTTCCACTTCCTGGGCGGTAATTACCCCGGATTCCGCCTCGGCCCGCAGTGCTTCCGCCTCTAACCGTTCCTTCTGTTTATTGGCAATGGCGATCGCCGCCGTTTGTTCCGTGATTTGGGTTTTTTGTTCCGCCAGGGCAATCTCTGCCTTGGCTTGCAGTTGGGAAGCCTCAATGGTTTTCTTCCGTTGAATTTCCGCCACCTCCGCTTCCTGTTTTTGCAACGCCTGGGCCACTTTTAGTTCCTTATTCCGTTCCTCCAAGGCGATCGCCGACGCAATTTGACTATTTTGAATAGCTAATTCTTTCTGAATCCGTTCCTCCTCCACCGCCTGTTCCTGGAGAATTTTATTCCGTTCCTTTTTCGCCTCCTCCTTATCCTTTGCCTCTTGAATTTCCCGTTGCTGTTGGGCTTCCTGGGATTCCAATTCCTTCCGTTGGGCTAGTTTGAGTAATTCAATTTCTTTTTGTTGGGTAATATTGGCGTCTTCCTGCTCCCGCTTAATGGCTAAACTCTTTTTCTCAGCTTCCAATTCCCCCTGTTCAATGGCCACCCTGGTGGTTAATTCCACTTCCCGTTTTTGTTGGATGGATCGTTGGATAGTTTCCGTTCTTAACCGCACCCCCTGGGCATCAAAAAAGTTATTTTCGTCGTAGGTATCACTTTCTTCAATTTCGGAAATGGCAATGTTATTGAGGGTTAAACCAACTTTGCGTAAATCTCCTTGGATCAGGTTCAACACTTCATCAGCAAAACCCAATTTATCGGAATCTAATTCCGCCAATTTTTTCTTTTTCGCCGCCGCTCGAATGGCATCATCGGCCCGTTTTTCCAGAGCATCTTTGATATCCGCTTCGGAAATTTGCCCTTTTTTCGATAGCCTGGCCGCCGCTGTTAAAATTTCATTGCGGTTGGGGGTAATGCAAACGTAGAAAGTCACTCGCATATTGGCCCGCATATAATCCTGGGTCCGCACAGCCAAATTCCCTGCCCGCACCACGTCAATGGAAATTTCCCGCAGGGACACCCTGGTAATTTCGTGGAAACCGGGAATGACAATGCAGCCCCCATGGAGAATCACCATTTGCTCTTTTTTAAAAACGCCGCCAGTTCTGACTAAAGCTTCGTTATTGGGGGCAATGACGTAAAAGCGGGTATAAAGAAAAATGGTCACTAAAATCAGAAAAATGACCGCAATAATTACCACCGGAAAAAATAACAGTGGCGACAAACCTCCCAAGGCAGAATTATTATTATCCAAAGTCTGATTGGGGGCTTGGGCAATGATTAACTCTCCTGAAGTTTCACCTGGACTAGCCTGTATGGCCATTACAGGAACAGTGTCCCCTGGCAGGGTGGGCAAGGTCTGGAGAAATTCAAACCAAAATTTACTTTGCATGGTGTGCCTCCGGAGGATAAAAGTTGTAGTTGCGAAACCTTAAGCGTTGGTTAACCAAAATTTGGCAATGTAGCCCAAAGCTTTAACCCCATCTCGCCAATTGATTTTCTTTCCTTCCGCAAAGGTACGGCCATAATAGGCCACCCCCACTTCATAAATTCGCCATCGTCTTGGCGATCGGGTCACCTTCATTGTAAATTCAACTTCGAAACCGAAATCATTACAGGTTAAACGTAAATCCTCCAACACTTCCCGTCGAAACATTTTGTAACAAACTTCAATGTCAGTGAGGTTAATATTACAGACCAAATCAATCAAACTGGTGATCAATTTATTGCCTAAATAATGATGGAAATAGAGCACCCGATGGGGATTGCCGTAGAAGCGGGAACCATATACCACATCGGCCCAACCCCCATCAATTAACTTCCACATGGGACCCCAATCCTCGGGGTCGTATTCCAAATCCGCATCTTGAATAATCAACACATCCCCGGTGGCGGCGGCAAAAGCAGTGCGGAGAGCCCCCCCTTTGCCCTGATTCTGGCGATGGAAAATTACTTTCACTTCCCATTCCCTTGCCATGACAAAACTATTCCCCTGGCGATCGCCATTGGTTTCGACCGATTGATCAAGGGGGAAGCACTGGAATTTACCAGCTAAGTTGAGGTTAGCCAAAACGGGGTGTTGTTCCGGATCGCCAAAGGTATCCACCAACCATTCCCTTGTACCATCCTTAGAGCCATCGTCCACCATGACAATTTCCTTGGGGATTTCAGGCATTACCGTGGTAATTTTTTTGAGAATTTTTTCGATGGTTTGGATTTCGTTATAAATCGGAATGATAACCGAAAGCTTCATGGAAATTGGCTTAGTTAAGAAAAACAGAAGAAAATCCTTGGCAATGGCGAAGTCACAGCCCACCTCAGCACCCTAAGAGTTATATCATTTGGAGAGAGGCTATTCGGAAAATTGAAGTCTATTTTTAGTCAGAATTAACAGGAAGTAAGTTTTAGAGAATGCAATTTATTGATCAAGCGGAGATCGAAGTTCAGGGCGGCAAAGGCGGCGATGGCATGGTGTCCTTTCGGCGGGAAAAGTATGTGCCAGCAGGGGGCCCTTCCGGGGGCAATGGGGGCCGGGGTGGCTCGGTAATTTTTGAAGCGGATGCCAATCTACAAACCCTGTTGGATTTTCGCTACGCCAGGATTTTTAAAGCGGAAGACGGCAAAAAAGGCGGCTCTAGCAATTGCACCGGGGCCAATGGCAAGGATGTGGTGGTGCAAGTTCCCTGTGGCACCATGGTGTATGACTTAGACGGGGAATGCCTCTTGGGAGATTTAGTTAGCCCTGGGCAAAGGCTTTGTGTGGCGGCGGGGGGCAAAGGTGGTTTAGGTAATCAGCATTTCCTCAGCAACCGCAACCGGGCCCCGGAATACGCCCTACCAGGATTGGAGGGGGAACAGCGACAGCTACGGCTAGAGCTAAAACTGCTGGCGGAAGTGGGCATTATTGGTTTACCCAATGCCGGGAAATCCACCCTAATTGCAGCTTTGTCGGCGGCTCGTCCCAAAATTGCCGACTATCCCTTTACTACCCTGGTTCCCAACCTGGGAGTGGTGCGAAAACCCACCGGGGATGGCACCGTTTTTGCTGATATTCCCGGGCTAATCGAAGGGGCAGCAGCGGGCATTGGTTTGGGTCATGAATTTTTGCGCCACATTGAACGGACTCGTTTACTGCTCCACGTTTTAGACGTCACTGCAGGGGATCCGATCGCCAATTTTCGGGTGATTCAGCAGGAGTTGGAGGCCTATGGCCGGGGGATAACGGAAAAACCTCAGATCATTGCTTTGAATAAAATTGATGCGCTGGACGAGGAAATGATTGGGGAAATTGAAACGGAATTAAAACGATTCAGTACTGCTCCCTGTTTGCACATTTCGGCGGCCACCCGGAAGGGCTTAGATGATTTGATGCAGTTAGTGTGGCAATGGCTGGATGAAATGGCCGCAGCGGACGCAGAAGCCCAGAGGTTACTGGAGTTGGAATTGCAGGCCCAGGCGGCAATGGATAATCCTTTCAACTCTGACGTACCCATTGACGGGGTAACTCACTCAAGCTAAAAGGTAAAGAATTGTAAACTAAGTTAATTATCCCAGGAAATCCCATGAGTGAAGAACTACAACCGAACCAAACCCCCGTGCAGGAAGATCCTAAATTTGGCTTCAACAACTACGCGGAAAAGCTCAATGGCCGGGCTGCCATGGTGGGATTTCTGCTCATTTTGGTGATTGAATATTTCACTAACCAAGGGGTGTTGGCCTGGTTGGGACTGCGCTAAGGGGTTGGCTTATTGCTGCTTGCGTACAATCGAGATAGTTGATGGCCCCGCTTGAATTAGCCCGTTTCCTCGCAAAAAGCTAGAAGTTATCCTTCATCCCCCGGAGCTTGCCAAATACCCGAGCTGGCTCCGCCATTCCCACCCTAGCTTGAATAGCTGGATTGTCCCACCGCAGAAAAGGATTGGTGCGTTTTTCTGTGCCCAACCAAGATGGAATGGTGGCCTGGCCCCGTTGGCGATCACCTTGCACTGTCTGGAACCGTTCCTGAAGGTCTCCATTGTCGGGGTCAACGGTAAGGGCAAATTTGAGATTACCCAGGGTGTATTCGTGGGCGCACCACAGGCGGGTTTGATCCGGTAATTGTCGTAACTTATCAATGGATTGCACCATCTGGGCGGGAGTGCCTTCAAACAATCGGCCACAGCCCCCAGCAAAAATGGTGTCACCGCAAAATAAATCCCCGATGGTTTCTCCTGACCCTGGAGCAAAATAGTAGGCAATGTGGCCCCTAGTGTGCCCAGGTACAAAATAAACTGTGGCTTCCCTATCAGCAAAACTGAGGCGATCGCCGTCTCGCAGAAACACCGTTTGGCCGGGAATACGTCCCCGATCTTCGACTCCCCCGTAAACTTCCAGATTGGGATATTTTGCTAACAGCTCTCGATTCGCTCCCACATGGTCCCCATGGTGATGGGTGTTATAAATGGTAACTAAATCGGCCCCTAATGTTTCTAGGCAATCCAATACAGGTTTAGCTTCCGCTGGATCCACCACTGCGGCCCGATTCCTCTGGCGATCGTGGAGGAGGAAAATATAGTTATCGGCCAGGGCTGGTAAGCGGTGAATGTCCATAATTTGTTTGTCTGATTAATCTCAGTGTTTGCCTGCAAGTATTTTAAAAAGCTGACCAAATTAACTTTCCCACGCCACCACTCGACCTTTTAAGCTGTGATTCCACCAAGGACTGTTGTAGGCGGAAGTTTGCAAAGTGCCCCTTTTTAGGGTCCAAGCCTGATCGGGATCAAACAAAATACGGGAATTACTAACTTCTGGTAAACCTAAGCATCGCCGGGGATTGGTGCTCAAAGCTCGCCACAATGCCATTGGAGTTATCAGATTTTTTTCCACTAACCCTTGCCATAAACAGGGCAAAACCAATTCATAACCGATCGCCCCGGGGGGAGTTTCCGCAAAGGTTTGGGTCTTTTCTTCGTAAGTGAAGGCTTGGTGGTCCACCGCAATGGCATCAATGACGCCGGATTTAACCCCTTCGATTAGCGCTAGCCGATCGCCTTCGTTACCCAGGGGAGGGTCAAAACGCAAATTGGGATCATAGTGGGGAGTGTGGGGCGGTAAACCATGGGCGATCGCCTCATTACTGAGCAGGAGATGGTGCCAATTGACGCTGGCGGTGCAATTTAAACCCTGACTTTTAGCTTGGACAATTAATTCTACGCCCCGGGCGGTGGAAATTCGCATGAAATGCACGGGAGTCCCATAATGGGGCAACAATTCCAGCAAACTGGCGATCGCCGCCGCTTCGGACATCACCGGATCCGGTGGCAGGCCCAACTGAATCGCCAAGGGACCTTCCCGCATTACCCCATTTCCCCGCAGGGAAAGATTAAGGGGCACCAAAGCTAAAGGTTTGCCGGCCATGGCTCCATACTCCAAAGCCCGCTGTAGTAACCGCCAATCTTGAATTGCGCCCCCATCGCTGAAGCCAATTACCCCTGCTTGGTCTAGCTCTCCCCATTCCGTTAACTGCTTGCCCTGGTTGCCTTGGGTGACACTCCCCCACCAATGGCATTGGACTGGGGCCGAATCTGGCCCATTTTCCGCTTGAGGGTCTCCCGGAGCCTGATGGTGAGCATTGACCCCTTCTATCTGGCTTAACCGTTGCTTTAACCATTGCAAAGTTTGGGGCTGATCCAAGGGCGGATCGGTGTTGGGTAAAATAGCCACGTCCCCAAACCCACCGGCGATCGCCGTTTTCACCAATTGACTGAGGGTTTCCCTGTCTTCGTGCCCAGGCTCACCGCTGTAGCTGTACAGGTCTGCCAAGCTAGGGGCCAAAAGCAAATTTTCTCCGGGTATAACCGCCGCATCCGCCAGTATCGGGTAAGAATCATCTTTAACGGCCACAATGGCCCTACCCCGTACTATTACCGTCACCCGTGTTTCCTTGCCCTGTATGGGATCTAAGCAACGAACCTGGGGTCGACATTGCGTTTCCATTTAACCTTTTAACCTCGGGGGAACGACGGCACAAAAATCCCCCTAAAATCCTAGCAAAGTTGGGCAACCTTTCCGGATTCTGGGGGTTAACTGTACTTTTGGGTTGAGCCAATCAGCGCCTAGTCTTCAAACGCAATCTCCACCCCTTTCTCGGTTTGACCATGTTCAACAATATCGAGCCCCACTTTTTCCTGGGACGGTTTTACCCGTAATATGCCCCAAAGATCCATGACGTAGAAGAGGAAAAACATGGTGATGAAGGCCCAAAAGGGAATCACTAAGGAGCCGACGATTTGAGCGCTAAGTTTATGTTCAACGTTGGTGCTAAAAATACCCACGGCAATACCGCCCCAAATGCCGCATAAACCATGGACAGGCCAAGCGCCCACCCCATCGTCAATGCGTAGACGGTCCAACAGCTTAGTGCCCAGCACCGACAAAATGCCCGCCACTACACCAATGGCGATCGCCGACCAATTACTAACGGTGTCACAACCGGCGGTAATGCCCACCAAGCCGCCCAAAATACCATTCAGGGTTACCAGCAAATTCGGTTTGCGCTTATTCTCAGTAATCCAGTCAAAGGCCAAGGCCGCCAATCCCCCCGCTGCTGCGGACAGAGTGGTGTTCACCGCAATTAACATAGTTGTATTGGTATTTAAAGCTCCCACAAAGGCTAATTGACTACCGGGATTAAAGCCATACCAGCCCACCCAGAGAATAAACACCCCCAGGGAACTCGATGTAATCCCCTGATAACCCAGACTATTAATTTTGTTACCCTCAAAACGACCAATACGAGGTCCCATTACCACCACCGCCGCCAGGGCGGCAAAGCCTCCCACGGAATGCACCAGAAGAGAACCAGCAAAGTCGTGGAAACCCAATTTATCAAGCCAACCCCCTCCCCACTTCCAATGGCCACTGATGGGATAGACCAACCCGGTAATCACGGCGGAGTAAATTAGATAGGCTTTGAAATACATCCTCCCCATCACCGCCCCGGACACAATGGTGGCCGCCGTAGCTGCAAAGGCTGCCTGGAACAACCAATCCACCTGGGGACTAAGCCCTTCGACATTATCCAGGTTATTGGTGATGCCAAAGCCACCCCAGCCAAAAAAGCCGCCCAACACTGGGTTTTCGCCGTACATGAGGCTGTAGCCAAAAAGGAAATAAAGTAACACTCCCACACAAACATCAAAAGTGTTTTTAAACAGCACATTAACTGTGTTTTTGTGGGAAGACAGCCCGGCTTCCAACATGGCAAAGCCAGCCTGCATGAACAGTACTAAAACTGCTGCAGCTAGTAAGAATAGATTATTGATTGCATAGGTAACTTCTGCAATGGAAGTGGTTTCCGTTTGGGCTTGGGCCACCCCGACAAATAAAAATGCCAGCATGGCGCCCAGGACATAACGAGCAAGGGGAAAAATTTTCGGTTTCATCGCCTATACTAAATCAACTCCCTGGAAAAGTGAAATTTTTCTCAAGATGGCATCTTAGGAGGGAATGAATTGTTCACTGCCAACTTTTGTTACTGTTTGTCCACAATTTGCCGGCCCGGGAAAAGCAGTACTCTGATGATATTTGGGCTCCAATCTAGTGGAACGAGGAAGTGCACGCTACACTGAAAAAGAGGGGAATGAATCCTCTTCTGCAAAGCATTAGCATCGGCAGTAACGCTCTATGGGAACAGCTTCCCTTCTGGTGGCAGATGACGATCCCGATAATTTCGACGTTATCGATGCCCTCTTAGCGGACCAGGGTTATGAACTCAACTACGCCGATAGTGGCCAACGGGCCATTGACAATCTGGATACCTTTCAGCCGGACCTCCTGTTGCTTGATGTCATGATGCCGGGGCTAAGTGGCGTTGAAGTTTGTCGGATGATTCGTGCTTCGGCTCGGTGGCATACCCTGCCAATTATTATGGTGACGGCCCTGGATAGTAAACTTAGCTTGGCTAATTGTTTGGCGGCGGGGGCAGATGATTTTATCTCCAAGCCCTTGAACGGATTGGAGTTACAGGCCCGTATCCAGGCAATGTTGCGACTGAAGCACCAGTACGATGCTTTGGGCAATTTGCTGCAACAACGGGAATCAATGGTGCACATGATTGTCCACGATTTACGCAATCCCCTCACTAATCTGATTTTGGGGATACAGGTTTTGCAGAGGAGTCATTCTGATGCTCCCTTGCCCCCGGAAAGACTCGATCGCCTGCTCCAGGCCGGGCAACAAATCCAGCATTTAGTGGATGATATGTTGGTGGTGTCTAAACAGGAACATGGCAAGATTCGTCTGGACTATCAAGAAGTCGACCTGTTGGCATTAATGGGGACTGTGCTGGATGATTACGAGGCGATCGCCAGCCAAAAACAATTAACCCTGGTACGGATATGGGAAGATAAGCCCTTAGTTGCAAAAATAGATCCCCCCATTTTTCAGCGTATTATTAGTAACTTGCTCAGCAATGCGATTAAGTTTTCCCCCACGGGCGCAAAGGTGGAGGTGGCGATCGCCACAGAGGACAAGGATAAAGTCACCATCTGCTTCATTGACCAAGGGCCAGGTATTAAGGACGAACTTAAGCTCAAAATTTTTGAGCCCTACGAAGTGGGCACCATCATGCCCAACATTGCCCAAATTGGCTTGGGTCTGGCATTCTGTAAGATGATGAGCGAAGCCCATGGCGGTGCCATCACAGTCCAAGATAATCAGCCCAGGGGAGCGATGTTTTCCCTGACATTGCCCCAGCATCCTCCGGTGCCAATCAGTTGGATGCCCCATGACCAATGGAGAGGAGCAGCGGTGGATATCGGGAAATAAATGGGCCACAGGATCACCAAGGTCAATCTTGACCAAGGGCCAATGGGTTTAGATTAGATTGATTCACAATTTGACAAAAGTACTAGCAACAACCATGCCAGCGGAGGGCAGATTTTATTATGTTTAAGCATTGCCTCATTTGTACCGACTTTTCTGATGGACTACAACGACTAGCGGGCTTTGTAGAAGAACTTTCCCTCTCTGGCATCACTAAACTAATTTTTCTCCACACCGTCTCCGTTTGGGAGGATGAACACATAGCCGATGTGGACGAAAGCAAACTGAAGGAAGCCAAAACCTATCTGGAGTCCTTGGTGGGTCAGGTGCCTCCAGGGATAGAGGTCAAAGTAGAAGTATCCTCCGTGCGGTATGTGGACTTGGTAAACCAGTTGGTGGAACAGGAAGCCATTGATCTGATTATTAATGGCATGCCAGTGCGGAGTAACTTAGAGTCAAAACTGTTCGGCAGCCATACCCTTTCTTTGGCGAAATCTACCAAAGTGCCGGTGATGATTTTACGCCCCCAATTGGTCAGCACTTACACCGTCGAAGAAATGGCTTTACGGTGCCAACATCTCTGGCGCAATTTGCTAGTGCCCTACGATGCTAGTTCTGCGGGTAACTATTTGATTGAAAGATTAAAAGGTGCTTTGGAAAAGGCTCCCCCCGGTAAGGTTGAGTCCTGTTACTTCCTCTCCATTTTGGAAGATGGTATGCGCCGTCCAGAACTGTTAGAAATCCGCCGTCAGGAGGCGGAAGCCAAGCTAGCGGAAATCAAACAACAATTTAGCCCCCTGGTGCCGAATATTATTACCGAAGTGCGCCATGGTAGCCCTGTGCAGGAAATTCTCGACACTGCCTTTGTCAATGACATTACGGCGATCGCCGTGGCCAGCCGCCGAGCTACGCTATTAGATTGGACAGTACCTAGTTTGACGGATAGTATTTTGAACCGCAGTTGGTTTCCCCTCCTGTTTTTCTCTCCCAAAGGTTAACCACAGTTAGAACGAACAGAGTCTAGCCTGCTGGATTTCCCGACATCACATATACGAAAAAATCCCCACCTCTGCAAAATTAGGAGTGGGGATATTACTTGTGGGAAAACTTAGGAGCTTAAATTACAGCATTCAGATCAACACCAAAAATGCCAGCCTGAGCGATCGCCTGAGGAGAACCAGCTTCAAACACACTGGAGGAAATCCAATTCCAGTCAGCACTAGAGTTCCAAACACCAATTTGATTAGTGTCGAGGTTTTGCCACAGCACTTGGTTAACCCCTTGTACAGTTTCTGCCGCTAGGGCTTGCCAGTTACCGAGGTTATTGTCAAAGGCTTCCCCTAGATATTTGATTGGTGTGGTTAAGTCATCCCCAGATTGGACGTAGTAATTACCCAAGATGCCTTCCAGCAGACTGACGTTGCCCTGGGTTTCCACGGTCGTCAGGCGATCGCCAAGGAGGTCATCGTTGTTGATGTCAATCTGGAAAGTGACCTCTGCTTGCAGAGTATTGAAGGAATTGGTAGGCCAAGTTTGCGAAGAAATCCAGTTCCAGTTGGAGTCAGCATTCCAAACACCAGTCTGACCAAGGTCAGGATTTTGCCAAAGCACTTGATTGATGCCGTTGACCGTTTCCGCTTCCAGAATCTGCCAATTGCCAAAGGTGTTACTAGCAAAGGGTTGATTGTTAAATTTAAGTTGTACTTCATCGCCCCCAAGAAGTTGGACGAAGAAGAAGCCATTTTCGGCCATTACGCCAATTTCGTTGGCGATTGGGTCAACGGGCCCAGTGGAATCAATAACAGTATCCACACGGAAGGCTAGATTTTGGATTCGGACATCAAATTCCGGGGAAGTGTCTGCCTGATTAAATGCAGTCTCCAGGCTATTGAAGTTAGCCGCTAAATACTCCGCCAACGCATCTTGCTCAGAACCATCGGGGGCAAAGGTGGCCAGGCCAGTGCGGGGAGCATCCGCCGGCAGAGTCAAATCCACCAAATTAGCCGATTCACCGCTGGGGAAAGGATAGCCATCACCACCATTGGCCAAAAATCCCAGGGTGACCATGCGGAAGGTGCGGCTAGGATCTCCGACCAATTCACCATTACGCACAACAACATCCAGGTCATTGCCAGCTTCATCTTCGATCGCCAGGGAAAGAACACGATCGCCAGGGGCACGGTTGAGGTCAAAACTGAAAGCAAAGCCACTGACTTGGGGAAAACGACCCTGTTGGTTGGTGCCATCACTGGCCGCTACCCCGTGTTCCACCAGGGCTAATAATTCAGCAGCGGTAACGGTGATCAAGCTCAAGCCATTGTTAAAGCTAAGGGCATTGGCAATGTCGGTTTCAGAAATACCGCCTGCGGGTTTAACAATATTGCCCTCTGCATCGGTAACAGCTTCGTTGGGAAGTCGCTCTGGTTCTCCGGTACCGCCGGTGGGGACTAGAATCCGACCGATATCATCCCGAATACCGCCCCCATTTTTCAGGGAGATAACCACAGAGGAATCGATGGTTTTGGCGATCGCCAGGTTGGCATCGGCGGTGAGGTTGCCTAAGTTGGTTTCCTGTTGGCGAATGGCCGGGCGTGAACCTTCAAGATAGACATTACTAACGCCAAAGACATTACTTTCCTTGGCAACAATGACTTCCCGCAGTTGGTCGACAATGGCTTGAATTTCTGGGTCGATCAATCCAGCGGCATTGAGATCCGCTACCCCTTGGTCGTCGGTGGCGTAGGCTCCACTGATATTGGGATCATAGCTCTCAGGAATAATGATCCCGTTTTCATTGAAGTCAATGACTAAGCGACCAAGATATTTGTAGTTACCATCGGTGTTGACCACTGCTACGGGGTTACCGTCGGCATCAGTTTTGATAATAGGGTAAATACCTTGGGCACTGTCCCCAGCCCGGAGGCGATCGTTTTCATCCAACAGACGGGTGTTGGAACCACCGGCTACAATGATGTCAACATGCTTCAACCGAACAGCTAATTCCTGCTCAATGGCAATTTGTTGCATGTGGGCCAAAAGCACCACTTTATTCAGACCGGGATTAGCAGCGAGTAACCCATCAACGTCCGCTTGAATTTCCGCCGCCAAAGCATCTAGCTGTTCAGGGGTTGGAACACCGTTAAAGGGTTGAGGATTAACCGTTACGCCACCGGGGCTAGAAATAGTAGTAATGGTGGGGGTAGTGGCCCCGACAATGCCAATTTTTTCGCCATTGACATCAATTACCGTAGTGGCGGCGATGCTGTTGGGCTGAGGGGCTTGATGGTCAGGCACCACTAAACCAGAAAGATTGCCATCGGTGGTGAAATCAAGGTTACTGCTCAGGTAAGGGAAGTTAGTACCGGGGAAGTTATCTTCAGCATTACCACCGATCAAATCCTGGATTAATGCCGTCCCCAAATCGAATTCATGGTTACCAAAGGCGATCGCCTGGAATCCTAATTCGTTTTGAATCAAAATATCGGCCCGACCCACACCGCCAAACACATCTTCCGAAGCAGATAGGAACAAACCAGGAATGTAGGCATCGCCGGAGGAGAGAATCAAGGTGTTGGCAAAGCCCGCAGTACCGTCATTATCAATGTCTTGCTGGACCAGAGCATTGAGTACAGCGGAAAAACGGGGAATATCATCCAATGCGGGAACTCCACCCTCCTGATCCGAGGCATGGAACAACTGCAACCGGAACGGCTGGGGAGTGGGCACATTGACTTCAAAAATAGCTGTGGTTTGGCTCACTTCATTACTCACCACCAGTAACGGTTTGCCGTTAGGACTATCGGCAGCATTAATGAAAATCAATCCTTCTGGGCCGGAATCGGTCAGATTAGACTCCGGATCAACAGTAAAGTCCCGAGGGTTGATGTATTGAACAAACTCAGGGGATTGGGGATTAGTCACGTCATAAACCATCACGCCGCCAACGCGCTCTAGCCCCACAAAGGCATAGGTACGGCCATCAATGGTGCCCACTGTCACCCCTTCCGGTTCAGGGCCTTTATTATCACTGCGGTTATCGAAACTGTTATTGTCGTTGCTGGCATTGAAAAAGTCGGGGATGGCTTCGGCAACAATGCGCTCAAAATCCTCGCCGCTGTCGTACACAAGATTACCGCTGCTGTTCCAAATGGAAAAGGAGCGAGAACCATAGACATAAAGCTCGTCAAAATCCCCATCCCCATCAATGTCCCCAAATTTGGTGGTTACGGTCAGACGACCAAGGTTGGCATCTGCTTGTAACTCTGCCGCATTGGGAAAGGCAATGGGATCTAGAACTAAATCTTTAATCCGGGCTTCTTCAATAAAAATATCTCCTTCGCCATCAAAAGGAGGGGGTAAAAGGTCATCATCAGAGGGGCGATTGCGGGCATCCCCTTCGTTGGCAGTGATGTAATAGGTCTGGTCACCAACGGTGAAAGAAGTAATGCTATCGGGCATATACATCCCGAAAATAGGCCAATTTCGAATATTAATTCCAC
This sequence comes from Synechocystis sp. CACIAM 05, assembly GCF_010222815.1. Classification (GTDB taxonomy): domain Bacteria; phylum Cyanobacteriota; class Cyanobacteriia; order Cyanobacteriales; family Microcystaceae; genus Synechocystis. Next base: position 416,755 of record NZ_CP019225.1, read on the forward strand.
CGTCACGGTCACTGGCATCCAATCCATTACCGGGCAGGCTATGGTCTTTAAAGCCTAAGGGCAGAATTGCTTCCACTGTGGCGGTGGCAATATCAATCACTGCAATGGCGTTATTTTCCTGTAGAGTTACCCAAGCTTTGGTGCCATCACCACTGAAGGCAATATATTCCGGCTCCACGTCTTCAGCTATGGTACTATTCCGGACAAAGTTGCCGTTATCATCGAAGATCTGACCAAAAAGTCTTACCCCAGCGGATTGTAACTCGGCTTTTTGACCATTAAAACCGTCAAAAGTGGCATTCTGGGCGACTAAATTAGCAAATCCCCCAGTAATATCAACAATACTTACTGAACCAACGGGATCTACTGTGTAGCTTTCGTTGGGTTCCCCTTCATTGGCAGTCAAAATTTTGGTTCCATCAGGGCTGAAGGTAACCATGTCCGGCAAAAAGCCCACTGAGACTTTGCCCAAAAAAGCCCCTGTGGTTGCATCAAAAAACTGCACTTGACCAGCTTCTTGGTTATTCAAATCATCCCGAATTGCCAAAGATACAGCCACAATTCCCGCACTGGGAGTGCCGGCCTTACCCACCGCCACACTGTTGGGCACAGGACTGAAACCAGGGGGAATGCCATCGAAATTTAGGGCTAAATCTTCAATCTTGACGGGGTTAGTGGGGTCGGCTAAATCTAGAATTTCAATCACGTCACCGGCGACCACAAATAGGCGCTTAGTACCGGGGTCGAAGGCGGGAATTTCTGCCCCGTTGCTACTGGCAAAGCCGCCAATTTTGCTAATCAAACTAACGCCGCTGTTAATGGTCATAATTGCTTTAGAAATTTCTCAATCAGGAAAAAGTGGGGCAAAACCTTCAATCGGTGCTGGCGATCGCCAACGGACAGCAAAATTCCCCATCGGTGAAGGACGATCACTTGGCCCCGCTCCAGTTTTTCATAGAGAAATTAAGAAAAACTTATGGTTAGACTATGAAAAGGTTAAGCAAATTTGCTAACTCTAGGGAAAGTTGAAGTAAAACCGCCATTGTCAACGGGGAACGAAAAAGCTAAGCTCAAGGGCGGCACTTTACTGTGCAAATTCTGCGAAAAGTCCTCGGCGGGATCGACAATTTTTGAAAAATTCCTAGATTATCTATGCAACAACGTGGCGTAACAATTTGGTTAACGGGACTGAGTGGAGCGGGGAAAACCACTATTACCCACGCATTGGAAAAGAAATTACGGGACAGCGGTTACCGTCTGGAAGTGCTAGACGGTGATGTAGTGCGTACCAACTTGACCAAAGGACTCGGTTTTAGCAAGGAAGACCGGGACACCAATATTCGCCGTATTGGTTTTGTGTCCCATTTGCTCACCCGCAACGGTGTGATCGTCTTGGTTTCCGCCATTTCTCCCTACGCAGCCATCCGTCAGGAAGTGAAACACACCATTGGGGATTTTCTCGAAGTGTTTGTCAATGCGCCCTTGGCTGTTTGTGAGGAGCGGGATGTGAAGGGTTTATATGCCAAAGCCCGCAGTGGAGAAATTAAAGGTTTCACTGGCATTGATGACCCCTATGAACCCCCCACTAATCCTGATGTGGAATGCCGCACCGACCTAGAGGAACTAGATGAAAGCGTGGGCAAAATCTGGCAGAAGCTAGTAGATCTAAAATATATCGAGGGCTAAGGCGAACTTAACACTGGTCAATCTCTCTAGGTGGGAGAATGCTTGCGTTAGGATTGTCTGTGGTTAAGCCCGATCGCCAAGGGATTAGTCCCTTATTTCCCCGTAAAGTTGAATACTTTTCTAGTCGCACATATTGCAATGGAGGCAATGAATAGCAGTGAATCCCATTGAGTTGATGCAAAAGGGCGGCGTGGCCATGTGGCCCCTGCTTCTCCTATCGATTTTGTCCGTCAGCACCATCATCGAGAGGTTGTGGTTTTGGGGCCAAGTCATTCTCAAAAGCTCCCAAACGGCTTCCCGTATTTTAGACACGGCGGCCCGGGATTGGGATACGGCCATTCGAGTCGCCCAGGATAATCGTCGTTTTCCCATTGCTAAATATCTGTTGGCTCCATTACGTTTGCCCCACCCAGACCCAGAGGTTTTTCACCTGGCGTTGGAGTCGGCAGCGGACGATCAGTTAGCTCTTATGCGGCGGGGAGACAAAATTCTGGAAGCCATTATTGCCCTGTCTCCCCTATTGGGACTGTTGGGTACCGTGTTGGGTTTGATCCAATCCCTTAGTTCCATCCAAATTAGCGATTTGGGTACAGCTTCCACCGCTGGAGTCACCCTTGGTATTGGGGAAGCACTGATTTCCACAGCGGCCGGTTTGATCATAGCCATTGTTAGTTTGGCCTTTTACCGTGTGTTTCAGGGGCTATGGTTCAACCAAATGCGAGTCTTCCGTAAAGCAGGCAGTGAACTAGAGGTGCTCTATCGCCAACGCTGGTTTGAAGAGGAAATGGCCTACGATGACGGCCTAACCCCCAGCCCGGAAGCGGAAAGTTTGCCCCAATAGTTTTGCTGGAATCAACTTTTCCAGGATTGTTAGGATTGGGGAGGTTGATTGAGCCTATTTTTAGGCATCTTCCCCAGGATTGACTCCGGTTTTTTCTCCTTCCCATCACCATGGCATCTTCCCCTAAAGCCCCCAAGTCCCACCGTAAATTCCAGTCCATTTACCATCCCACCCGTCCCCTGTCCCTCTGGCAGGACAACCAACATGACCAGGGGGAAGTGCGTATTGAGATTATTCCCCTGATTGACGTTGTTTTCTGTATTCTGACCTTTTTTATCCTGGGGGCGGTGGGGCTATCCCGACAACAAGCCATTAGTTTAGATTTACCCCGAGCTAGCACTGGGGCTCCCCAAATGCGGGAAATGTTTATGGTGAGCCTGGATGACCTGGGGCAACTGTATGTGGAAAAACAGCCGGTAAGCCAGGAGCAGATGGTTAGTGCCCTGCAAAATTATCACCAATACAATCCCAGCGGTTTGATTGTGCTCCATGCTTCCCGCAATGCCAGTTATAACGATGTGGTGCAATTACTGGATACTCTCCGCACCGTGGGGGGCGATCGGGTGGCTTTAGCGACTTTACCCGGCGATGGCCAAACTCCCCCGGGCATGAACCCCAATGGCTTTAATGATCCTAATTTGGGATTACCGGGTATGACTCCGGGCAACGCATTCCCCAATGGTGCCAATCCGGGAATGTCCAATTTTAATAACTCGAATCCTGGGGGTTCCGGTGCGGGCGTCTCTAATTTTAGTAACACTCCCCTACCAGGTATGCCCGATGCCAATGGCAATGTGTCTCCCAATCCTGGTATGAATCCCGGTTTTCCCGGTGGAGGCGCCATGAACCCTGACCCCAACTCCCAATCGCCCAATTTACCTGGGATGGGTAACACTGTGCCCAGTGCCCCCCAACAGTAATTGATTGATAGTAATAGTAATTGGCTGAAACTGCATTGCCTATGATTTCGGCTCGACAATTGGCCTTTTTGATTCTGCGAGACATCGATCGCCGGGATAGTTACACTGATGTGGCCATTGACCGAGCTTTGCAAAAACATCCATTGTCTCCCCCTGATCGCCGTTTTTGTACGGAATTGGTTTACGGAGTGATACGCAGACAAAGAACCCTGGATTGTTTAATTGAACACCTTGGCGATCGCCCCATTGGTAAACAACCTCCGGATTTAAGACGGATTGTGCAACTGGGACTATATCAACTGCGTTACCTAGACCAGGTACCAGTTTCAGCGGCGGTCAATACCAGTGTGGATTTGGCCAAGGCCAATGGCTTAAAGGGATTAGGTAAAGTTGTCAACGGTATGTTGCGTCGCTACCAACGGGCGGAGGAAGAGGGAAAGAACATTTTAGACCAGGAAAAAATCAGTTTGGGGGAGCAATATAGTTTTCCCGATTGGTTAACGGAGTTATTGGAGCAAACCTGGGGCAAGGTAGAAACGGAATCTCTCTGTGCCTATTTCAATCAAAATCCTTCCTTAGACCTACGCATTAACCCGTTAAAAACTAGCAGAGTAGAAGTGGCCCAAAGCCTAGGGGAACTTAATCTAACAACCATGGCAATGGCAGGTTTACCCCAGGGGTTAAGATTGGGCGGAAAAACCGGGGCCATCAACCAACTGCCAGGATTTACGGAGGGTTGGTGGACAGTGCAGGATGCCAGTGCCCAATGGGTGGCCCAAATCCTCAATCCCCAACCAGGGGAAACTATTTTTGATGTTTGTGCAGCCCCCGGCGGCAAAACCACCCACATAGCGGAGTTGATGGGGGACCAAGGACAAATTTATGCTGGCGATCGCCATGGTTGGCGGTTACAAAAATTGGCCGTTACCCAACAAAGATTGGGACTAACCAGCATTAAAACTTGGGAAGGAGATTTAACTCAACCGGGAGTCAAACCTCCTGTGGAATTGGTGGATCGAGCTTTGCTGGATGTGCCCTGTTCTGGCCTAGGAACTCTCCATCGCAATCCGGATCTGCGGTGGCGACAAACTCCCGCTACCATTGCCACCCTTTTGCCCCTTCAGCAGGCTCTATTAAAGGCGATCGCCCCTCTAGTGAAATCCGGTGGCAGCCTGGTTTACTCCACCTGCACCTTGAACCCAGCGGAAAATGAAGCTCAGATTGAACGGTTTTTGCAAGATCATGAAGATTGGCGATCGGAGCCCTTTGAGTGGACCAGTCCCCAAGGTCAAACTAACTCGGTAACATCAGGGATGCTGACTATCTTGCCCCATCACCACCACCAAGATGGTTTTTTCATTGCAAATTTGAAGAAAGCTTAACAATCCTAACGGCGATCGACTCTTCCCCCCCACAATAGAAACAGTGAATCAAAATTCTGGCCAGGGGATCAACGCCTCAAAAGTAATATATGGGACTTATTTCTTGGTCGGGAACTTTAGCTGAGTTAACTGTACCATTCCATCCCTGGGGAGTAATGCGCCATGACGAAAACTGCTAAAACTAAACAACTACTCAAAATTCTGATTGGGGCCGCCTGGCTAGATGGGGTAATCGAAGTCGAAGAAAGGCAATATCTACGCCGCTTAGCGGCAGGATATGAACTAGAAAATGATCTGGAATTACAGACCCTTTTGTCAGAACTAAAATCCGTAGAAGCACCCCAATGTTATGCCTGGGTAAATGAGTATTTAGGAGATTATCCCAGTGAGCAGGAATATTCCGAATTGCTAGAAGCATTAAGTGGTCTGCTCTATAGTGACGGCGATATTCAAACCCAAGAAGCCCAGTTGCTCGCCTCCCTGCAGGAATCAGATCCTGGCCATGGCCACCCCAAATCGTCCCTTGATAAATTTCTCGGTAAGGTCCAGCGGCTTTACCGTCGGGCCGTACAAAAGGCAGGTTAGGTTTTTTCACTTGGGCTTATTGAGAGCAAACATGATGACTTGGTTGACCATTCCGTTTTTAATTCTGGGGTTAGGCATTTTAGTGGCGGGGGCAGAAATTTTAGTCAAAGGGGCTTCCCGCATTGCCTTGATGGCGGGGCTTTCTCCCTTAATTATTGGTTTAACCATTGTGGCCTACGGTACGAGTATGCCGGAAATGGTTGTTAGTCTCCAAGCGGCGATCGCCGGCCAGGCCGATATTTCCATTGGCAATGTGGTGGGCAGTAATATTTTCAATGTGTTGTTGATACTGGGGGTCTGTTCCATCATTACACCCCTCATTGTGGCCCAACAATTAATTCGCTTAGATATTCCCATTTTGATTGGGGTCTCTGGACTGTTGCTAATGTTTGGTTGGGATGGGCAAATTAGTCGAGTTGATGGCGTAATTTTAGCCAGTGGAGCCATTCTCTACACAACTTTTCTGATCCGGCAAAGTAAAAAAGAAAATAACCCCGATGTCACCGAAGAATACCTCAAAGAATTTGGGGAACCTGTGCCTAAAACCGGCAAACAGATATTCATTCAAATTGCTTATGTTGTAGGGGGCATTGCCCTGCTTGTGTTGGGATCTAGCTTATTAGTGAAAAGCTCCGTGGCCATTGCCAAAAGCCTAGGCATCAGTGAATTAGTAATTGGTTTAACCCTAATTGCGGCGGGGACTTCTTTGCCAGAATTAGCCACCTCTGTAGTAGCTAGTTACCGGGGGGAGCGGGATATTGCAGTGGGTAATGTGGTGGGCAGTAATATTTTTAATATTTTGGCCGTATTGGGTTTTGCCGCCATTTTTTCCCCCAACGGTATCCAGGTTTCTAACTCTGCTTTTAACTTTGATATTCCTGTGATGTTTGCCGTTTCCCTAGTTTGTTTGCCTGTCTTTATTACCGGCAGATTAATTGACCGCTGGGAGGGCTTTTTATTCCTGTTCTATTACATTGCCTACACTGCCTATTTGGTGCTTAATGCTACCAGCAATCAGAATTTACATATATTTAATAATGTGATTCTTTTTGTGGTTATTCCCGCCACGGCGATCGCCCTCGGACTATCCCTTATCCCCGATTTAGTGAGGGGGAAAAAAAACGATACCGGAATCTAATTTCCACCAAAGCCCATTGGGCACCGGATAATTTGCCTTGACTGATATGCTCCCACCCGTTTAAACGATTGACAATCCAACGATTAAACCTTTGACCCTAGTAGGGGTTCTGTTTTGACCTTTCAGATAGACCAGGGGGAATGGGCAACACGGGGAACTTCAAGGGTAAAAACGTTAAGCTAAAACAGAACTGGGCACTCTGCCTGGGGTTGACTGTTTGGGAGCAAATTGGTTGCCATGTTACGTCTCATCACCCAGTCCGGTGACATTGTTCAGGAGTTGCGACGTTTACATCATCGTCCCGTTCCTTCTCCCTGGCCGGTAATGGCCCAGGTGGTGGCGGCGATGGAGCATTGGGCTGCCGTGGACCAGGATGCTCCCCCCAGGGTTAGTGGAGCGGAGTTGGATGCGGCTTATCAACGCATTAGCCAGGAAAAATTGTCGGTGATTCGCCAGGCTTGCACTGCCCTGGAGCAGGTTTACCGCCCGCAACTGCCCAAGACCCAAGTAAGCTTTCCGGAAGATGGCACAGTGCGGGGACAAAGGTTTTATCCGGTCAGAAGAGCTGGTTTTTATCTGGAAGCAAAAAGGGGCGATGCCCTGGGCAATTTACTCCGCCAGGGGATGTTGGCCAAGACTGTGGGGGTGGCGGAACGGGTTTTGGTGACGGAAACCATTAGTCCGACTATTTTGGTGGCGGTCCAGGAAATGGGCATTGAAGAAATTTATTTGACTGCTGGGGTGCCGGCGATCGCCATGCTGACCTGGGGAGCAAAAAATATTGCCCCGGTGGAGTCCATTACAGGGGCGGGCTGCCCAAGGGTGATGGCGGCTAAACAATTGGTGAGTGGTGTGGTAACCATTGACCAAACCCTGGCTAGGACAAATTTAATGGTGCTAGCGGACGGTGAAGCTAACGGACAATGGCTAGCCCTGGATTTGTTGGCCCATGCCGAACAATATCCCAATGCCAGCGCAGTGCTACTGACCGATCGCCTGGAGCTGGGGAAAGAGGTGATTCAATCGGTCAATCGCTATTGTCGGGAGCAGGAACATTCTGTACACACGGAAAAGGCTTTGGCCCATTACGGCCTGGTGGCGATCGTCCAAGACCTAGAGGCCTGTGGAAGTTGGGTCAATGAGTTTTGCCCCCATATTTTACTGTTAGCCATGGAAGACCCCTGGACCATGGTGGAAAAAGTTCAGCGAGCCAGGGAAATTTACATCGGCCACCGCAGTCCGAGCATTTTGGGTCATTACCTCAGTGGGGCCAACCGTCTGCAAACCCAGGATGGGGCCATGGCCACCGCTAGTGAATTGGCATTCCATTGTTTTCTGCGCTCCAGTCAATTACTCGACTATGGCAATAATCCACCGCCCCCTTGGTTAAAGGATTTGGTCAATTGGCAAGGCCTGACGGCGATCGAGGAACGCTTGGGGCAATTGGATCGACTCAAGGAAAGTTAGAAAAGTAACGGCCACAAAAATGCTAATGCGTTGTAGGTTTCTGGACAGAAGGTCTACCTGCCTAAGCGAAGCATGGGAACCAAAACCGCCCCTTAATCATGGTCTTCAAACTTATAGCCCAAACCGATCACCGTTTTAATAAAAGTAGGATTGGCGGGGTCCGGTTCAATTTTCTTGCGTAATCGGCGGATGTGAGTATCCACCACCCGTTCATCGCCAAAAAAATCATTGCCCCACAACTTTTCAATTAATTGGGTCCGATTCCAGACCCGCCCCGGATAGCTCATAAACGTAGCTAATAAATTAAATTCCAACCCGGTCAACTCCAACTCTTCCTGACGATCGCCCTGGTAACGACTCGCCTGATGTTGGTCTAGGTCCACCTGAAAATGGTTTGTACGATAAATTTGTCCCACTGGTTGCCCCTGGCGCAATTGCCGCCGCAATAGGGCTCGTACCCTAGCGACCAATTCCCTCGGACTGAAGGGTTTGACCAAATAATCATCGGCCCCGGTGGAGAGGCCAATAATGCGGTCGATCTCCTCCCCTTTGGCGGTCAACATCAGAATATAGGGGTCTTTGCTGCCCGGTTGTTGGCGAATGCGGGTACAAACTTCCAGTCCATCCAATTTGGGTAACATCAAATCCAACACAATTAAATCTGGAACCTGTTCCTGGAAAATTCTTAAACCAGTTTCTCCATCATTGGCGACAATGCAGGTAAACTGTTCCCGTTCCAAGGTTTCCCTGATTAGCTGGGCGATTTCCTGGTCATCTTCCACGATTAAAATGTTGGGCATGGCAATAAATTCAGTCCTGTTCCTCCACATTGCGACTATTACGCCACACTTGCCAGCCGAGATAAATCAACAGCACAGTGGCGCCAATGGCAAAGCCCCAACCGCTGGGAATATTGGAAAATCCCAAAGCTAGGCTACCGGCCCAGAGGGTAAGAGCATAGATAAACAGTACCGTTAGACGATGGGAAATACCGGCATTGATCAAACGATGGTGCAGGTGACCCTTATCCGCCTTAAAGGGAGATTTTCCCTTAATAACCCGGGAGAGAATCACCACCGACATATCTAAAATTGGCACCGCCAGCACCAGATAGGGCAATAAAACCGCCGTCACCGCCACCGTGGCCATGGCTGCCACTTTCACTAGGCCAATTACTGCTACGGCCCCCAAGGTAAAACCCATAAAGTAGGCTCCCCCATCCCCCATGAAAATCTGGGCAGGATTGAAGTTATAGCGCAAAAAACCCAGGGCCCCCCCGGCCAGGGCCGCTGCAATCAAGGCCGCCTCCGATTGTTCCATAAACAAACAGAGGACAAATAGCACCACTGCGGCAATGCCACAGACCCCCGCTGCTAAACCATCCAAGCCGTCAATCCAGTTAATGGCGTTGGCCAAACCCACTAACCAAATCACCGTAATAGGCAAACTTAAAATGTTTAGGTACACTAAGTTTCCCAGGAAGGGCAAAGTAAAAAAGTCAATTCTGACCCCCATATTCCACACCACCGAGGCGATCGCCACCTGGGCCAATAAACGGGAAAAAGGACTCAGATCGAACAGGTCATCAAATAAACCAATGCCAAAAAAGGCTAAACCCCCCAGCACTACGCCCCAGACTTCCCATTCCCCTTTGGTACTCATGGCACCGAAGGCCCCAAGATTCCAAACCACCAACAGGGCCACTAAGCTACCGAGGAAAATGGATACTCCCCCTAGGCGCACCATGGGCCGATGATGCATTTTGCGAGCACTGGGTTGGTCTACATAACCGGCCCTCCGTCCCCAATGGTTAATCAATGGTGTCGTGAACCAAACCACAATCACCGCCAAAATAAATGCAATGAGATAATATTGACCGCCGAGCATGGGCAAAGATGGGATTGGGAAGGGTTTAGGGTAAAGTTTACCCCATATTTGTACGGTGCTTAGCCACTGTTACCCAGGCAGTAAAGACTTTGGTATGGTCCCCACAATTTCGCTCCGATGCTGGGGGTTAAACTAAGTCAAACCGTTGACCCCGCTTAACAAAGCCCAGAAAGCCATCTTCCAACGCGGGCGGCAATGGCCCCGGTTGGTAGCCATAGAGCCACATTTTTGCTTTGATGGCAGCGGGCAGTTTACGCAACTCGTTGTAATGGGCGTGGACGGGGCTGGGATAGGGGGAAATTTCACAGTCATGGAAAATGATATCGGCCCCATGGAAATATTCCTGCAGGCGATCGTAGCTAAATTTGGTGTCGTTGCTGAAGAAGACTTGGAAGTGATTGACCGTGAAAAAAAGACCATAGGCGGGCATCAACATTGACCCCGTATCCACATGGTTGAGCTTAATTAATTGGAAGTTAACATTTTCCCAAGTGAACGTTTCTCCTGGTCCCAAGGCGTGGATGTGAAAATAGCTATCAACTTCCGTCATCCCCCCTTCAATGGCTTCCATCCCCCCGGCCAGGGAACGCTCCCATAAATCCGCTGCAATATCCTGACTTAGATATAAGTTGGGCTTGCCGCAGTTGGGGTCGAACATGGTGCTAAAACCAACATATTCTAATCCCCCCACATGGTCTGAATGGAGATGGCTAACGTAGATATCGGTGATGTCCCGATGACTCAGACCGAGGGCGTAGAGGGAAAAACGAATGTCGGTGCCACAATCAATTAGGAACTTTTTGCCGTTATCGAGGGTGAGAATGGCATTGGACTGAAAGTTGTCCGCCCCCACCGTGAAAGCAGAGCCGGAGCCAAGAAAGGTTAGGTTAGCGGCCACAATCTAGCCCCCCTGAGCGGAAGCAATGGCCGCGGGCTGGGCCAGTGCTCCTTGGTAAAGTTGATAAAAACGCTGGGCGATGTCGGTGGGCATTGCAGAAAAATGGACGTAAAAACCGTGACTTTCCCCAGGGGCTAAGTCTAATACTTTGGCGTAGAGTGCCGGTGTTCTTCCTGGCTCTCCGTCTTCTCTCAGGTTAATTTTAATATTGGTTAGACCCTCTGGACAGTTGTGGTTTGGAGAAATCTGAATAAATCCCCCTTTAGCCGAGATTTGCTGCAACGTACCGGGAATTACTGCGTCGGTGATATGTTTTCCTTCCAAGCAGATGTATTCCAGGGATAGGGGCTGGGGGATGGGAACATATTTTTGTTCTTCCACCGCTAAGGAGAGATTATAGGGTTCCCCCACACCGGCCACGTCCCAAATGACGACGGGATCCTTCACTCCTTTGGGTTGCACGGTTCTGTTCCCGTTAACGTGAACCCGATCGCCAGCGGCCTCTAGGGTAGTGGAGGAAATGAAAATTTGTCCCCCGGTGGTGTAGGACTCAATACGATAGGTGAGGTTAACTTGTGCCCCCACCACGCCATACTTGGTGCGCTTTTCAGAACCAATGTTGCCCACTACCACTTCGCCGGTATTGATGCCAATGCCCATTTCCAAAGGTTGTAAGCCTAACCCTGTTACCTGTTGGTTCACTTCCCGCAGGGCCAGTTGCATTTCTACCCCACAGGCCACCGCCCGCAGCGCATCGTCTTCTTGGGAAGTGGGAGCCCCAAATAGCACCAAAATGCCATCCCCCATGAATTCGTCAATGGTGCCGCCATGGTGGGTAATGACATCGGCCATTTTGCCAAAGTAGATATTTAAAACCTTAACCACTTCCTCGGGGTTTAATCCTTCGGAGGTGCTAGTAAATCCCCTTAAATCTGAAGTAAGGATGGTGATGGGGCGGCGATCGCCTCCCATTTTTAGTCCTTCGGGGTTTTCCAGTAGGGTGGCCACCACTTGATCGGTCAAATAACGGCCAAAAGTGTTGCGGACTTGGACCCCAGCCCGGGCCATCCAGGTGACAATAAATACCCCCGATCCTAATAAACCCAACATGGGGGGAATAACGGGCAACCACCACCCAGCCAGCAATGCGCCATAGCTAATGGCCAGTAACGCCCCTAAACTGCCCACAATGGCGGCGATCGGCAACCATTGCCCTCCGGAACGACGGGTAGCGTAGCGTAACTGCCAGGTAATCACCGCTCCGAAAAAAGACCAGAGCCCTACCCAAAGCCATTCCACCGGTTCAGACCAACTTTTCAGGAGGGGTTGACCTTCCATGCCAGCGTTAAGGATTTGGCTGATGATATTACCGTGGATCTCCACCCCCGGCACGGCTCTGGACAAACCGAAAGTACTACTATTGGGGGTGAAATATAAATCCTTGAAGCTTTCCCCCACCTTACCCAAGAGGATGATTTTGCCCTTGCCCCAATCCGCCGGCAGTTTATCCTCCAACACATCGGTGAGGGAAACTTTGGGAAAAGTGGATTGATAATCAATCAGTAATTGAAAGCCTCCATCATCCGCCCGAATATAACCACCGCTGTCCGACTGGAGGGGGGAAAATGTCACTTGGTTTAGGCGAAAGTCATCACTGCCCTCCCGCACCGGTTCCGGATAAATTTTTAGGCTATCTAAAAAACGCAGAGCCAGGTGTAGCCCAAAGCTGTAATGGGGTTCCCCGTCCCGCACCAAATAAATAAAGCCCCGGCGGACAATATTGTCGGCATCAATGATCAAATCATTGGCTCCGACTTGATTATTTTCCTTCAACAATGGTGGGGGATTAACGGTTTCAATGCCCGGTTTACCCGCTACCTTCTCAATGCCCACCAAATTAGGGGTACTGGTGAATACTGCCGCTAACTCGTCTGTGCCCGGTGGCATGGGTAAATCCCGGTAGAGATCCAGCCCGATCGCCGCTGGTTGTTGGGCCTTCAGCTTAGTCAGAATTTTAGCCAGCAATTGGTCATCGATGATGGGAGTGTTGAGGTAGGTGACGTCCTGTTCATCAATGCCGACAATGACAATGCGGTCATCTTCGTGCCTTGGTAAAAGCCTTACCCCAGCATCGTAGCTCTGCCATTCCAGCACCTGTAAAAGCCCTGTAAAGCGGAGCAAAATCACCATGGCCGTCACAGCAGGGGTCGCAATCCAAATACCCCGGGATTGCCAAACAAACCTTTTCCAAGCTGACGGTATGGTCCAACCCATTAATGTTCTCTGGTATTTCCTTTAGTTTTCTCCGGTGGTCAGTTAGCAGAGGCGGAAGTTTTGACCATTTGGCAACATTCCACCACGGGGGCCTCTGCCCAGGTTTTAAATCCCCCCGACTCCAGAAATTCCTGCCATTCTTCGGGTTCCTCCTTGGCGATCGCCGCTAGGGCATTCAGCGCATCCAACCATAGGCCTTGTTCCGCATAAAAAGCCGCCTTTGCTAGGGAGGAATCAGCCTTAGTGGAGGATGGAGCCAAGGGAGTGTAGTTCACTGTCAGTTCCATTGTGAGATTATCTTCGGCGTTATTGGCATCACAAACAAGGGTCAAAGTAACGTTATAAAAATCATCCTCAAGGGCATTATCCGGCAATGTAACAGGGAAACGAACGATGCCCCCTTCCTTCGGCACGGCGAAAGTCGTTTGATTTTGCTCCTTGGTAATGGGGTCTGCCAACTGCACCTTGGCTGTCACCTCCGACTGGGGGGGCACATAGGCATAAATAAAAGTTTCCTTGTTGGCGGTATTGTGGAAGCTGCTGCCTTGGTTGTAATCACCGGGAATTAGAAGTTGAAAAGGTAATTTGCCCTTGGTTAAACAACTACCACCGCTAGTTTGTCTGACTCCCCCACCGCCACTGGTAGCCGTTTGTCCTCGGTCAGTATTCGCTTGAGGAAACTTCAGGGCGATTAACTGAGACGAAGATTTGACCGTGGAGCCATAGGAGGGGGAAATACCAAAGGGGAAAGCGAGGGCTAAACCCATCAATCCGGCAAAAAGTAACTTTCCTGGGCGGTTAGACATAATTAACACTGCCTGGGCAGGACAAAGGGCAAAAACAGAGTCATTTTTACCCAAGATAACAAATTATTTACCCCTTACTTTTGTAAATACCGGTTAAAAAATTGGCTCAGTTCCCTAAAAACCTCTGCCGATTCCAGTGTGTCAAATTGGTAGAGATATTCCGCATGGGAAAGACCTTCAAATAGCTGTAAATCCACCGATACATTGTTTTGTCGCAGTTTTCTTTGTAGTCGGGCAGTGTCGCTCAGTAATAAATCTCTAGTACCACTAATAAGCAGGGTAGGGGGTAAACCAGCTAAATCATTGTAAATGGGCGAAATGAAGGGATGGGTTAGGGGTAATTCTCCCGCATAAAGTCGGGCAAAACCTTCAATTAGACCGTCATAGCTAATGGCAGTGCGGTCAACATATTCGTTGGTGAAGCAAGTGTCCCCCGTTTTGGTTAAATCCACCCAGGGGGACAATGGGGCGATCGCCGCTGGTAGGGGCAAATTAAGTTGCCGCAGTTGACAAACCAGGGCTAGCAATAAACCGCCCCCCGCAGAGGTACCGAACAGGGCTAACCGATTAACATCATGGGTTTTCACCAACTCCTGCCACATGACCAAAGCATCTTCCAATGCCGCTGGAAAAGGGTAATTGGGTGGCTGACGGTAATCAATACTAATTACTTCCACCTGACCGTAGTGGGCCGCCAAAATTGCTTCCCCCGTCCCCAGTTCTCCGCCAGCCAAAGCGTAACCGCCCCCGTGGAGATGCACCCAAATTCTTTGGCCATTTTCCGGACTAATAATTGGAGGAGTCACTCGATAAACATTTACCCCGGCGATGCTTTCCTGGGTTAACGTCACCGGAAATTGTTGCCGTAATTTTTGCCATAAAACTTGGCTAGCTTGGTCATAGGCGGCAATGAGAGTTTGCCAGGCTGGTTTATCCTCCAGAGGCGGGATATTTTTGATTGCTTCCATGGCCCCTTGCAACGATTGGGCGATCGCCTTTTTTAAGGCTGGGCTAACGCTGGCCGGTACGGGCAAGGAACGGGACGGCAATGGGCGAGGGGCATAAACCATGGTTTGGTCAGAAACAAAACAATTTTTCTATTAAGTTTTATCAAGTTAATGGCAAAATTTAACTTTAAAATTAACTTCAAAATCTGTTGGACATAATGGCGTAACTTAAACTGGGGATAGACCAGCTTTGGCTATGGAAAAGTCTCTGTACAATGGTCCAATGTTAACCAAATATACACAGTGGAATACCAATTATGACTAACCAACCCAACCAAGTGGATCCAGAAAGCAGAAATTGGGCCATGATCGCCCATCTGAGCACCTTTGCAGGCTACTTGATCCCTTTTGGTAACATCATCGGTCCTTTGGTGGTGTGGCTAATGAAAAAAGATGAGTCCGAATTTGTTAATGATCAGGCTAAGGAAGCGTTAAATTTCCAAATTAGTATCTTAATTTATGTGATTGTTTCCGCCGTCTTGATTCTCTTATTAATTGGCATTCCCCTTTTAATTGGTGTTTTGGTTTTTGACTTGGTAGTAACAATTATGGCGGCCATTAAAGCCAATGAAGGAATCCGGTACCGCTATCCTCTCAAAATCACCTTTATCAAATAATTGCTCAACAAATAAGTAGATTAACTGATGACTTATCAGCAGCTTATTGACTGTCGGTTTAAGTTTACTTAAGTCTTTGAACTACTGGCGTTAGAACTTGTTTGAAAAGTTTTATTCTGCCCCCTAAATCTCCTCACTAAAGCTCCGGCAATACTGGGGGTCTTTTGTAAGAGTTTCCCCCTTTCTAAGGGGGGCTAGGGGGGATTAAAGAGCCAAAACTCAACTTTTAAAAAAGGCTCTTAAGCTTGAATTAATTAACTTACCAAAACTTTAGTTGGTAAATAATGTTCAACAAAATCTACCACGGTACTTAAACCTGTAGCTGTTTTCAAGTTAGTAAATACGAAGGGTTTTTCCCCTCGCATTTTTTTTGCATCCCGATCCATTACGCCTAAATCTGCTCCCACCATGGGGGCCAAGTCTATTTTATTAATTACCAATAAATCTGATTTGGTAATGCCTGGGCCGCCCTTACGGGGAATTTTGTCCCCCGCCGCTACGTCAATGACATAGAGGGTTAAATCCACCAATTCCGGGCTAAAGGTGGCTGCTAAATTATCTCCTCCACTCTCCAAAAACACCATATCTAGGGGCGCAAAACGGGCCTCTAAATCGGCGATCGCCGCTAGGTTGAGACTAGCATCTTCTCGAATGGCCGTGTGGGGACACCCTCCAGTTTCTACCCCAAGGATGCGATCGGGGGTGAGGGCTTCCGCTCGGACTAAAAATTGGGCATCTTCCTGAGTGTAAATATCGTTAGTGACCACAGCCAATTGATATTTTTGCCTCAAGGCTTTGCAGAGGGCTTCCAAAAGGGCTGTTTTGCCAGAGCCCACAGGGCCAGCAATGCCAATGCGGAGGGGAGTTTGAGCCATGGTACTAAATGGTACTAACAGGAAAAAAATATGAAGATAGGCTTTCAGTGTACCGTCTAATTTATATTTTCTTCCGTTGATTTACTGGGGCAGGGTTGCTTAGGCCGATGTTAGAATTTATTTATGGGCAAAAGTTCTGTATCTCTCTCAATACTTTGTCGCAAGGGCTTTTAGTCCCTGAGAAAACTCCAGAAATTTTGAACTCCCTAAGCCTCACTATCAGATAATTTCAGCGTTCTGAGAAAGTTTCTTGCCTATCGCCATTACCCCAGCTAACCCCTACTTCAGAATATCTGCGAACTTTTGTGACTTTTTACCAGCGCAGACTGCACGTTTTACTGATTGAAGATCAGCAATGCCAGGTGGAATTGCTCAAGGTTTTACTGGAAAGTCAGTCTTTTTTTGCGGTACAGATCCAGGTGGCCCGGACCTTGGCCCAGGGCGTTAATCGTCTCCAGAGTGGTATTTTTGACACCATTTTACTGGATTTATTTTTACCCGATGGTCAGGGGATTGAAGCCTTGACGACTGTGCAGAAGTTCGCACCCCATATTCCCATTATTGTGCTGACGGCGGCCACAGACTTAAACATGGGTTTGGCGGCCTTACAAAAGGGAGCGGAGGATTATTTAGTTAAGGAACACCTGCGGGAAAGTCAGATTGCCAAAGCAATTCTCTACGCTTTGGAAAGAAAAAAAGCTCGGCGACAATTGGAGGTACAGATTGAACGGGAAAGATTAATGGCCCGCATTCTGGAAGAAATTCGCCAGTCCTTGGATTTATCAGTTATTTTGCAAACCACTGTGGATGAAGTACGTAAATTTCTCCAGGCAGACCAAGTGGTTATTTACCGTTGCTATTCCCCCAGGGCAAGCAGAATTTTGGTGGCGGCCCCCAGCTCTTCCCTCCCAGCCAATGGTGATCGCCGTCATATCCCCGAGAGGGGACCGGATTCCAACGGTGAACCAACGGAACCGATTCCTTGCCAAACCATCAATTCCCTCCGTCAACTTCCCCTGGACGAAATAACCTTGGGGCCCAGGGCTAAAGATGGGGTGCTTATAATCCCTATCCAACCCCAAAAGCCCCATCAAGAAGATTGCCTTTGGGGGCAATTGGTTGTTCGGGTCGGAGACCAAAAACGTTCATGGTTACCCTGGGAAATAGAATTTTTGTGCCATCTCAGCAGTCAAGTGGCGATCGCCATTCAACAATCAGCCCTATTTGCCCAAGTCCATTACCTAGCTAACATGGATGGGCTCACAGGCATTGCCAATCGCCGTTATTTAGACCACTTTTTAGAGCAACAATGGCAAAAATTAGCCAAGCATCATCAATATCTCAGTTTAATTTTGTGCGACATCGATTTTTTTAAACAATATAACGACACCTATGGTCATTTAGAAGGGGATGAATGCCTAAAAAAAGTAGCCAATTTGCTCAAAAAAGTAATGCGTCGGGGAACGGATTTAACGGCCCGTTATGGGGGGGAAGAATTCGCCCTGGTATTACCCCAAACCAACAAGCAAGGCTGTCAAAATGTGGTAATTCATCTCCAAAGTGTGTTTAAACAGGCCCAAATTCCCCACCGCAGTTCCATTATCCAACCCTATCTCACCCTCAGCATTGGTAGTGCCACCATGGTGCCGCTCCCTAATGTACCACCAAAACAGTTAATTGACTGGGCAGATCAGGCTTTATTTAAAGCGAAAAAAGCTGGTCGTAATTGTCACTTTAGTTTTGCCGATTAATTTGGTAAAGATAATACTGCTCTTCTTGAATAAAGCTATGGCGAAATTCTGCCAAGGGAGTAATGCTTAAACCGGGCTGGCTTACTTCTAAAGGGGTGTTTAAAATCAGAATTATCGGTGGGCTTAGCTTAAGTCCCAATTGTTGATCAATTTGTTGCAAAATTTGCTGTTGATTCACTTCCTGTCGTTCGGCGGTAAAAATCACAAAACTACCTAAAGCCCGACTTTCTGGATAATAAATTTTTCTGTTTAAGTGGGCAGCAATGGGACTGGCCATAAAATCGTTACTGCCTACTAAAGCTCCTTCTTGTAGGCCTTGATCAACTAAATAATTGGCCACTGCTCGACTAGCAGAATAGGGTAAAAGTAAGTCCCTGCCATATCCTACTAAACCGCCGATTAATTGACAAACTAAAATTAAAGTAAATAAATAAGGGACTAGTTTTTGACTCCATTGTTTAGCCCTAGATAGAATTTTTTCTTGCAACAGGGGAGTGGGAGAGAGGTAAAACTTCAACCAATAACTAGCAATTAAAACCAAATATAGACTGCCAAAATGCCGAGGAGCGCCCAAAAATCTACCGTAGGTAAATAGTAAAATAGCGCCACTGCCCAACCAATAAAATAATAAAATCAGTGGATAATCGCTAAAATATAAGGACCAAACTGTGAACAGGATGAGGGAAAAAATGCTGAAAATTCCCAGATCCAACGGTCGGCGATCGGAAGGGACCAAAATCGTGATGTAACCATTCCAAACCCGGCTCAATGCTTGCCCTAAACGATACCAGTCCCATTGCAAAATCCATTGGTCTGCCCCACCATGGAGGGTGCTGTCCCCTGGTTGTACCATTACCACCACCGACAGGGCCACAGCCGCAGCGAAGAATAAAATACTAAGCAACCTGTCCCACCAAGGGGCCTGTAACGTCACTCCCAAGGGTTTTTGCCAAATCCATTCCACCCCCAAGGCGATCGCCAAGCAGACACTAACCATGAGGGCATAGGCATTACTATTGGCCATGAAGGCTAAACAGAAAGCCAGGGGTAGATACGTTTGTTTGCGACGGGGAAATAGGGCACAAAAGGCGAACAATCCCAGTAGTCCCAACGCATAATTACGGCTAATCAGTAGATATTCATAAAAAGGCAAATAACCGAGGGAAAAAATTAACTTTTGCCAACGGGGCAAAGGACTGTAACGCAGAAAAACGGCGATCGCCGCCATGGCCAGAGCGAGATGAAATAGCTGCATGGCCAGCAAGTTGGGGGTCAGTTGATTCAACAACCAGAGCAACCCATACCAAAGCAGGGGATGGCCTTCGTAGCGCACATTACGCCAAAAATCAGCAAAATCAACACTATCCCGGCCGATTAGCCAGCCATTGACCTCATCCCGCCAAGGAGCATGGTTTAACGTCCCTATCAGCCCCAGGCAAAAAATGCCCAGCCAGAGCCACCATTCAAAGTGCGGCAGGCGATCGAGACGACGGGCAAGATTTAGTTTGGCCATGGAGAAGGGGTTTAATTTGTTGGCTGGACACCGTAAATCAGCATTACCAATAGGGGTGTGGCTAGGGTGAGGATAACAGTCAAAGGAGCGCCAATGCGGGCAAAATCTGTAAAACGGTAACCCCCAGGGCCATAGACCATGGTGTTGGTTTGGTAGCCAATGGGGGACATAAAGCTATTGGAAGCGGCAAAGGTAACCACAAACATAAACGCTAACGGATTTAAACCCAAGCTTTGGGCCACTTGGAAGGCAATGGGTAACATCAACACCACGGTGGCATTGTTGGACAAAATTTCCGTTAGCAGAGCTGTGGCAAGATAAAACAAGAGCAATAGAGCGTAGCCAGAAAGGTGGCCTCCTGCATCGGCCAAAAAGCTAGCAAACCAGGCGGTGGTGCCGGAATTTTCCATGGCAGTGCCTAGGGGAATTAACCCTGCCAACAGAAAGATCACATCCCAACGGATAGCACCATAAATTTCCCCCGGCTTCAGGCAACCACTAATCACCATGGCCATTACCCCGGCCCAACTGGTGACGCTAATGGGCAAAATATCCAATCCTGCGATGACAATGACCAAAGCCACAATGGCGATCGCCGTTTTGGCCTTATCAAGACGGAGATTATCCAAGGGTTTTTCTTCCAATACCAACAATTCCCTAGTAGTCTGCAAACCAAGGAAACTTTCCCTAGGTCCCTGGAGTAGTAGTAAATCGCCAAACTTGAGGCGCACCTTTCCCAAGCGCTGGCGAATTAATTCCTCCCCCCGGCGAATGGCAATCACTGTGGCGTTATAGCGTTGACGAAAGCGTAAATCCTTCAGGGTGGAACCAATTAAACGGGAATTAGAGAGAATTAACACCTCCGCCACCTTTTCTTCAGAAGATTCCAGAGGCCCTGCATTATTGGTTTCGGCGCTAACAAATTGCACATCGGCCAGGATTTCAATACCTCGTTCGTCCTTAATTCTGAGTAAATCTTCCCGCCCCGCCCGCACCAGCAAAATATCCCCCATGGTCAACACCCGATCCGCCAACGGTTGGGGAAAATGGGTATCGTTATGGATAATTTCCAACACATCAATGTCAAATTTGCGCTGAATTTCGCTCTGCCGCAGGGTTTGGCCAATCAGGCTAGAACGGGGAGGAATAATAATTTCGCTGACATAGTCTTTAATTTGATACTCCGCCGCCACATTGCCATCGGAAATATTACGTCTAGCCGGTAAGAGTATCGGGGCCGCTAGGACAATGTAGATCAAACCAACACTGAAAGTGAGTAAGCCCAGGGGAGTGAATTGGAAAATGCTAAACCCCTGGCCAGTCAATTTTTCTGCCAAACCGCTGGCAAGAATATTGGTGGAAGTACCCAGGAGGGTAATCATTCCCCCCAGAATGGTGGCGTAGGAGAGGGGAATTAATAGTTTGGAAACGGAGATTTGTCTTTGCCTGGCCCACTCTTCAATGATGGGCAAAAAGATCGCCACGATCGCCGTGTTGTTGAGAAAGGCAGAGCTGGGGCCGACGATAAACCCCATCAGTAAAAGTTGTCTGCGTAAACTATCGCCGCCAAATTTGATCAGGCTATCGCGAATAATTTGGATAATGCCGGTGCGGGTAATGCCGTAGCTTAAAATAAACATGGCCATGATAGTGACGGTGGCGGAATTGCTAAACCCCGCAATCCCCTCCGTGGGGGTGACCAAACCCAACACCATTAAAATCACAGCCACCAGAATGGCGGTGGTGTCGATGGGTAACCACTCCAACACAAACATCACCAGCGCAAAAACAATAACTGCCAGAGTGAGGGGAATTTGATAGTCTGCCAGCCAGGTTTGCAAAAAGGCCATAGTTATCCCAAAAGATGATTAAACAAATTCTTCCCCATTGCCAGCGAGTTCACAAGAGGAAATAGTCCGATAACAATGCGTGTCATTCTGTGTGGTTACTACGGCCAAGACAATGCTGGGGATGAAGCCCTTTTAGTCTGTTTGCTGCAAATGCTTCCTGCGACGGTGGAGCCAGTGGTGCTCTCCGCCAATCCCCAGGTCACCACAGCGAGATACGGTGTTGAAGCCCACTACAACCGAGACTGGGGCAAAATTTGGCAGCTTTTGGGTCAATGTGACGGTTTTATCTGGGGGGGCGGCAGTTTGATGCAGGATGTGACCAGCGTGGTTAGTCCCCTATACTACGGTGGTTTGATGGCGATCGCCCAGATGCGGCGTTTAAAAACCATTGCCTGGGCCCAGGGCATTGGCCCCCTTAGAAGGCCGCCGTTGCGCTGGTTTACCCAACAGGTGCTCCGGGGTTGTAGCGGCATCAGCGTACGGGATCAAGTTTCTTTGCAATTAGTTAAACAATGGGACTTAAAGGCTTTTTTAGCGGCGGATCCGGTGTGGTCTTTAGCCGCTGAAAATGCGTCTTCTTCCCCCAGCCCTTTGCCCATGGTGGCGGTGAATTTGCGGGCCCATCCTTTGTTAACCTTGGAACGCTTGGCGGTCATTACCGAAGCCCTAAGGGATTTTCAACACCAGACCCAAACCCATGTGCGGCTCATTCCCCTACAAAAATCCCAGGATTTGGCCATTGCCGAAGCGATCGCCGTGGAATTGCCGGGGAGTCATGAAATTCTTTACCGCCCCGACCCCAGGGAATGTAAAGGTTTGTTCCGGGGGGCGGAATTCACCATTGGCATGCGGCTCCACAGTTTAATCATGGCCGCGGCGGAGGGCAGTGCCTGCTTTGCTCTGAGTTATGACCCTAAAGTTAGTCGTTTAATGGCAGAGGTGGGACTACCGGGCCGGGAATTGGCGGATTTACCCAGGGATAGCAACGAACTCAGCCAGGTTTGGCAGGGACATTTCCGGCAAAGACAACCCTCTACCGGGGTAGAGTTCTTGCAAAAATCTGCCCTTCAGCATCAAACTTTGTTGCAGAAAATTTTTGTTGACTAGCTTTTCGGGTGGGAGTGTGGTATCTATAATAGCCCGAGGCAAAACATTGCCTATTTCACCAGCCTTACTGCGGAACCTTAAGCTTTATTTAACTATTGCGGTGGTTCCAAAGCCCGAATATATCGCAAGATAGATTGCAAGCAGATGGGACTGTCCTAGGCTATTACATAACCTGTGGTCTGCCTGAATTTGTCTACGGGACTTCAGTCCTAGAATGGTTGCAAAGTTTTAGTTGCTCGGACTGGGCTCCATTGTTGCCCCTGGCCGAAACCGCCGATGTTTGGGTGTGTGGAATAAAAAGTTAGTCCTCCTATCCATTGTCATTCAGCGACGACGGAGTTGGACGGATTGTTGCAATGGCCGTAGTGAGAATTTTGGCTGAGCTTAGCTAGCCAACCCGAAATAGAGTCCAAATTTTATAAATTTTTTTCCGTCCCCCATGAGTCAAACTAACTACTATCAGAATCTTTTAAATTTTCTCCGCCAAGACCTTTCCCTGCCGGCAGAATCCCTGGCGATCGCCGAGCGCACCGCTTGCAACGCCATTGACAATAGTAACAATCTACCAATTATTCTCTGGCAGTATGGGCTAATTAGTTTGGAAGAATTAGACCGGATTTTCGACTGGCTAGAAAAGTTTTAGTAGGGCCATCGCCATGGCGACGATCGCCGAGATTAATGACAAACTCCGCCGGGGTAAAGCTACGGTTTGGACGGCAGAACAGGTGAAGGCCGGAGTGGCAGAACTGGGGGTGGCCAAGGTGGCGGCCATGGTAGACGTGGTTTGCACAGGGACTTTTGAACCAATGGAGTCCTCAGGGGCGGTGATCAACCTTGGACAAACGGACCCGCCGATTAAAATTCGTCAATGCTGGCTAGATGGCATTCCGGCCTACGCTGGCTTTGGAGCAGTGGATTTATATTTAGGAGCAACGGCGGCGGCGGATATTACCAACACTGGCGATAATCCCAACGAAGGGGACGGGGTGGCGGAAAGGGGCGGCGGCCATATCATTGAAGATCTCATTGCTGGTAAGAGTATTCCCCTGCGGGCTGTGGGCCAGGGCACCGACTGCTATCCCCGCACCACCTTAGAAACGGTGATTAGCACCGACCGCATTAATCAGTTTTACCTCTACAATCCCCGCAATCTTTACCAAAATTTTATCGTGGGCGTCAACGGTGGCGATCGCCTGTTATACACTTACCTGGGGCCCCTGCAACCCCGCTTGAGCAATGCGGTTTATTCCAACCCAGGCGCCATTGGTCCCCTGTTTAACGATCCCCTCCTCCAGGCGATCGGCATTGGCACCAAAATCTTCCTGGGGGGCGGTGTCGGTTACATTGCCTGGGAAGGCACCCAACATTTTCCTTTACAAAAACGTTTGCCCAACCACACCCCCATCGGCCCGGCGGCTACCCTAGCCCTCATTGGGGATGCCAAACAAATGGATGCCCATTGGGTGCGAGGTTGTTATCTGAAAAACTATGGTCCTTCTTTAATGTTGGGGGTGGGGGTGCCCATTCCTGTGTTGAATGAACAGGTAATTGAGCAATGTGCCGTCAAAGATGAGGACATTGTGGCTCCGGTGGTGGATTTTTCCATTCCCCGCCGGGTCAGACCCACCTTTGGTTTGGTTACCTACGGCCAGCTCAAAAGCGGCAAAATTACCATCGAAGGCAAAACGGTGCGGGTGGCTCCCCTGGCCAGCATTGCACGCTCCAGGGAAGTGGCGGAAACCCTCAAAGCTTGGCTAGACGCTGGCACCTTTGCCCTGACGGAACCAGTGGCTCCTCTGCCCACCGACCGCATGTTTCTCGCCCAGGACCCCATCGGCAATTTGTCGATTTAGGTTAACCATGGTTTGGTTTGAAAAAAATGAATTTTCCCTAGGGTGCAATTAAATCTTAGCTGAAATTAAGAATGCACCACCCGATGGTCTGGGTTAATTAAGCGGAAAAACTTTTGCTTCAACTGGCGATCGAACACCTCCCATTTGAGTTTGGTGTATTCCGCCTGGTCATTGCATCCCGTTAGGAAACCCACCGGAATTTCAAAGCCGCCGGCCATATCCCGGCCACCGCCATAGTAGCGCCCTGTACCATCAGTCCCCAAACTATCTTTTAAAAATTCATCGGGGTCTAGGGTCAACTTATTGGTGCGGAGGGAACCAATGACCAACTCAATATCATTGGCCCGGTCATGGACAATGCCGTAAACTAAGGCAGTGTGTACGTTCTCTTCCGTGACCAAAAAGTCCGCCGCTTGGGGAATAGCGTCCCGTTCTTCGTAGCGGAGATAACCCACCCCCGCCAAGGAAAAGTTATTTTGTACGACTCGGTTTTGCAAAGACCGCTCTATTACTTCCATCACCCGTTTGGAGCGGGCAGATTGTAACACCGCATTGAGTAACTGGGCATCATAAATGCGACTGAGGTAGGCTGCCGCCATAAACTCCGCTTCCTGGGCCTGGAGTAAATTAATGGTGTCGGAACGCAGGCCATGCATCAAGGCTGTGGCACATTTAACGTGGGCGGGGTTACTGCTGTTGAAATCCAACATGCCCCCCTGGAGATATTCAGTCAAAATGGTGGCGGTGGAACGACTGCTGGGACGAATATCCACAAAGGCACCCTCCGCTTCTACCTCATCCTGCGGACTATGGTGGTCAATGATCACCACAACGGGAATATCGGCTTCCTGTACTAAAGGCATCAGTTGACTATTGGTGCCCTGGCTATCCACCAACACACAGCCTTGGTAATCAGAGAGGTCAATATCCTTGAGCGTTTGCGGCCCCCAGCGTTTGGCGGGCAGGCCAGTTAATTTCACCAGGGCAATATTTTCCTGGTGGGAAAGGGTACCAGCATAGACAATTTCACACTGGATTTCGTACTGGGCTGCAATCAGTTGAAAGGCCCAGGCACTAGAAAGAGCGTCGGGGTCAGGAAAGTCCTGGATGACCAAAATCAACCGTTGCCCCCGGTGCCCTTCCAAGTGATGCTGGAGTTTGATAATTTGGGCGGTGTTAGCGGCGGGAATACGGGGAGAGACGACGTCGGCGGAGGCAATAGTCCTCTGGGCGCTGATCTGCTGAGGGGAAGAAACAATGCTGGATTCCGGGACAGAAAGACTGTTACCAGGCCGAGAGGAAACAGAAGCCATTGCCAAAAATTAGGATAGGAGAGGGTATTAAATAGATCATAACACTGAGTCCAAACGCCCCCATCCATGGGTGGAATTTGTCAGGTTCCGACCATTTTTCCCCTGGAGTGACAGAGGAAATTGTCAGCAAATAAATGGCTTACCGATGCTCACTAAATAGTTACCAAGGACTACTAAGCATGGTGAAGGATGCCCAGTAGTAAGGAGCCGAAAAATTCGTTTGCCCCAGATTGATTAGGGATGGGGGTAAGGCGATCGCCCCCCGGGAAATGCCCGATTGCTCCAGTTCAGCACTTAATTCTCCCCGGAGCATTTTTAGTTGGGCTTGGCGCAGGGCTTCGGCCTTGGTGGAAGTTTGACCCAATTGACGGTAGAACTCAGTCATCAGCACTAGGGTGGCAGCGTCATCTACGTTCCAAAAGCTGGCAACGGCCGATTTAACCCCGGCTTTGAGGGCTAGGCCAGCAAAACCTAGTTCCGCTTCGTCATCCCCGAGGGCGGTTTGGCAGGCACTGAGTACCAATAATTCCACTGCTGAAGATTGCCAGTTTATTTGACTGACTTTGCTTAAAGCCAATCTATCGTTCCAAAATTCAATGTAGGAGTTGGCTGGTTTACCGGAGCGGAAGGAAGAATGGGTGGCTAAATGAACAATGCTGGGACGTTTTTGTTCTAGCTCCTTTTGCAGGCGATCGAGGGTAAAATCCTGGTTGAGGAAGGTTTCTGCCTGCCAACGGTCTGCCGCCGGACGATTGATTGCCATTTCCCAGACAATATTTTCCAATTCCACTGGCACTGCCGGCAAAGGACTTTGGTCAGCAAACTCCGATGCCCCCATGGCCAAAATATTGCCGGGCTGGAGTGGTTTATAGTTACTGTCAATTAAATTGAAAGCCGGAATGTTGGTCAGGCTATATTTCTCCAGGAGATATTCCTCCCCATCAAATAGGGCCGCCATGGGTAAACCCCGCACCCCATTGCCCAGACAAAAGAGCAGGGTGTCAATGCCTTGGGCTTCTAGGGTTTCAGCATAGGGGGCAATAATCCATTGGTACAATTGCTGGGATGCCTCCCGGCGATTGACGGTTTGGGAGAGTTGCAATTCCCGCTGAAAAGTTGACACCACGGGCCTTAATACCGCCTCCGGTACGTTATATAAATCCACCACAATGGGGTCTAGGTCAGGGGTGACTAGTACTAAATGTAAAAATTCTTTTTCCGGAATAATCCACAACACTGCCGGTTTTTTGCCGGTTTCTGCCGTGATTTTTTGCAGAGTAAGGGCAATATCTTCTGGGGTTTGGGTCACTTCGGCCAGACTTTCACCAAAATAGGAGGCAAACTCCTGTTCCCGGGCTTTTTCCATGGCGACAATTTTTTCGCTCAGGGTTTGGGCAAAGGCGGGGGCTACACTGAAACTAGCCAAGGTCAATCCCATGCCCACCGCCATCAATTTGTTCAGCAAAGATCTCGACAAACCCCGGCGATCGCCAGAAGCTGATTGGCCCATAGCTCTGCTGTGTGTGGTAGTTTTCATTTTTAGTCCCCTTGGTTTGGGGCGATTCCTGATTAAGATTTTCTTTGACTGCGGTGGGAATCACGGCCCTTCAACGTTACTAGTTGATTTTCCCAGAAATTATGCCAATTCTGGAGATTCCTTTGTTATCTTCGTAGGTAATTAGAAAATTCTATAAACCCAGCCCTTACCATCATAATGTCGGAACTTAGCCTGGCCCATCAGGATTACCCCGTTGACGACCTCGAACAATTATTAAGTATTCTGCCCAAACCCATCCAAGCCATCATCGCCGAACACCCCCAGCGGCAACAGTTAGTGGAAGTGGTCATGGACCTAGGACGCTTACCGGAAGCCCGTTTTCCCGGCACTGCAGTCTATTTGGGCCATGAACCGATCGCCAAGGAGGATTTACAGTACGCCATTGACCGGGTGGGGCTATTTAGCAGTGATAACCGGGCGGGCATTGAAAGGACTCTGCACCGCATCAGTGCCATCCGCAACCGCACCAACGAAATTATCGGCTTGACCTGTCGGGTAGGCCGGGCGGTGTTCGGCACCATTAACCTCATCCAAGACCTGGTGGAAACAGGGGAATCGTTACTGCTGCTCGGGCGACCGGGGGTGGGAAAAACCACTGCCCTACGGGAAATTGCCCGGGTACTAGCGGATGATTTGCACAAACGGGTGGTGATCATCGACACTTCCAACGAAATTGCTGGGGACGGGGACATTCCCCATCCGGCGATCGGTCGGGCCCGGAGAATGCAGGTGGCTAGGCCAGAACTGCAACATCAGGTGATGATCGAGGCAGTGGAAAACCATATGCCGGAAGTGATTGTCATCGATGAAATCGGTACGGAATTGGAAGCTTTAGCCGCCCGCACCATTGCCGAACGGGGAGTACAACTAGTCGGTACAGCCCACGGTAACCGTCTAGAAAATTTGATTAAAAATCCCACCCTTTCCGACCTGGTGGGGGGTATTCAGGCAGTGACTCTTGGGGATGACGAAGCCCGGCGGCGGGGTTCCCAAAAAACCGTGCTGGAAAGGAAAGCTCCCCCGACTTTTTCCATGGCGGTGGAAATGTTGGAGCGGCAAAAATGGACCATCCACAGCGATGTGGCCTTGACCATTGATAATCTGTTGCGGGGCCGGCCTCCGGTGGAACAGTTGCGGTATATGAATGAGCAAGGGGAGCTACAAATTGAAACGGTGGAAGCCCAGCCCCAGGAAAGAATGCCCCAACCGCCTCCCTATTTTTCCTTGGGTTTAGTGGACGATCGCCAGTTGCGCCCCAGGCCCACAGGTTTACGTTCCACGGGACGAATGAAACCCCAAGCCCCCATCCATGCCAACGCTGACCAAGTGCGAGATTTTGAGCGGTTACTGGAGCAGTCCTGGCAACAGTGGGAAGGGGATGATGAACCAAAGATCCGGGTGCCGGGGCCCAACGGCGAAGATTTACCCGTTTATGTTTATCCCTATGGCGTCGGGCGATCGCAGTTAGACCAGGTGATTGATATCTTGCAATTACCAGTGGCCGTCACTAAAGATGTCCACCAAGCGGATGCGGTGTTGGCCCTGCGTTCCCACGTCAAGGGCAACCAAAAATTACGACAGATGGCCAAGGGCATCCAGGTGCCTATTTATGGAGTTAAATCCAACACCATTCCCCAAATTAGCCGGGCCCTGAAACGGATTTTGGGCATGGATGAACCCCACAAAGCCGAAGCGGCGGATCTACGTTTGTTCACCCGCAGTGGCAGTAACGATGAATTGGAAGCACTAGAGGAAGCCAGGTTAGCAGTGGAGCAAATTGTCATTCCCACAGGGCAACCAGTGGAACTGCTACCCCGATCGCCCCATGTGCGGAAAATGCAACACGAACTGGTGGAACATTACCGTTTGCAATCGGATAGTTTTGGGGATGAACCGAACCGTCGCCTAAGGATTTATCCTGCTTAGTTCAGTTAATAATTGGGCTGTGGCCTGGGTGGGATTGGTGGCCTCCATGATGGCCCGGACGATCGCCACCTGGGTTGCCCCGGCCTCCATCACTTCCCCTAAGTTCTCCCCGTCAATGCCGCCAATGGCAAACCAAGGCACCAGAGAGTTGGTGGCCGCATACTGTACATATTCCAAACCGGCGGGTTTTTTCCCAGCTTTAGTGGGGGTAGCATACACGGGGCCCACGCCAATGTAGTCTGCTCCTTCGGCGATCGCCTTGACCATTTCTTCTGGATTGGTGGTGGAGCGACCAATGATTTTATCAGGGCCCAATAGTTGACGAGCCACCGCTATGGGTAAATCCTGCTGTCCCAAATGCACGCCATCGGCATCCACCGCCAGGGCTAAATCCACCCGGTCGTTGACTAGAAACAGCACTTCATACTGTCGGCACAATTCTCGTAAATTCTTGGCCCGTTGCCACCGCAGCCGATCCTCCGTATCTTTATCCCGGTACTGGACTAACTTTAATCCCCCTTGCAGAGCCGCTTCCACTGTAGCTAGCAGATTTTCCTGGGGAGAAGTGACTAGGTAAAGGGAACATTGTTGCAATCTTTGTACTAATTTGGATCCCAACAACCCACTTTCCAAGGCATAAACCCGATAGCGTAAATGCTTACAACAGGCTCCCATGGCCGGGTCTCGCAGTTTGCCGTACTCCTCCAGCACCCTTAACGCCTCTTCTACCCGACAGAGATTGGCTTGTAACAGAGCTCGCACATCAGTACGCAGAGCTTCCTGGGCATGGGTCAACTGGGTGCCCACATCATTAGAGGTGTCCCGGGCCGCCCGCAGATCATCCTGGTGCCAGGGTGCCAGGGCTTGCCGCAGTTGTTTACATTCCTCTGCCAATTCCCGATTTTCCAGGGCAAAACGACACCATTCCTCCACTGTCCGCAACCCTTCCCGGGCCCGGTTCAAATTGGCATCCAAAATTCTGGCGATCGCCGTGGGGGAAGCTTGTTGCATCTGTTTAACTTAGATAGGAAAAAAGGAGATTTTTGCCATATTTGCCCCTCAAATTGACACAAAGGCAACTCTTTTGGCCAAATCCAGCAAAATTTTGCAATTAAACGACAAAATCATCAACAAACCACTGATTTTGTTCCAGCAGGGGCATCCACCACGGTGGATTTACTAGGCTTGGACTTTAAACCCTCGGCCATGGCTTCAATGAAAGCGGACACCCGGATGGGGTCAATGGCTTCGTTAATATTGCCGTGACGTTTGAGGGAACTGGCCACAATCACCCCATTGGCCGCCTGGATTAACTGACCAATATTGTCCTCGTCTGCCCCACTGCCAATGAAAACTGGAGTGCCCTTGGCGGCGTTGGTAGCTAACTCCAGATCTTCCAAATTGGGAGGACTGCCGGTGGCCCAGCCAGAGAGAATAATGCCATCGGCCAAGCCCCGCTCAATGGTGTCGGTAACAGCGGTGGTTAAATTAGGCGTACCCAAGGGTCGGGCGTGTTTAACCAGCA
The DNA here is from genome assembly GCF_010222815.1 of Synechocystis sp. CACIAM 05. Classification (GTDB taxonomy): domain Bacteria; phylum Cyanobacteriota; class Cyanobacteriia; order Cyanobacteriales; family Microcystaceae; genus Synechocystis. The sequence goes on from NZ_CP019225.1 coordinate 447,534, forward strand.
CATCGGCCAAAATGGCCACATCACTGCCCAATTCCCGCCGATAGCGCAATAGTTCATGGGCGTTGCCTTCGATTAAACCTTGATCCGTGGCCATCACCCCCGTGAGCACATTAACCCGGATAAATTTTGCCCCCACGCAACTGGCGATCGCCAAGGCACTATGGGCATCATTACGCAAAACATTGATCCCCACCGGGGCCACCACCAAATTTTGCAGGCGATCGACAATTAAGGTCATGGCGCTGACCACCGCTGGATCTACCCTTTGTTTGGGAAAAGGGGCATCGAAAAAGTTTTCCACAATAATGCCATCCACCCCCCCAGCGGCAAGGGCCGTGGCTTCTTGTTCCGCTCGCTCAATGACGGCGGTGAGATTGCCTCCCCAACGGGCCGAAGTTGGCAATGGTAGGAGGTGTACAACGCCAATAACAGGATTATGGGTCTGAAAAGTTTGAAATAAATCCACTGCACTCAATCCTAAACGCCCCTGGGTGCCGGTCGGGCCCTCGTTGTCCAAGACAGGCGGGTTGTAAATTAAACAAAGCTAAGCCAATTAAGAATTGTACCCTACCAGGGAAATTGACCGGGGGCCGGTTTCACCGCTCAGGGTATGATTTAGGGGATATGGCAGAATTAATTGTTGACCTGAGGTTGTAGCTCAGACGGATAGAGCAAGCGCCTCCTAAGCGCTGGGCCGCCGGTTCGACTCCGGCCAACCTCGCTTCCTGTCTATCATTTTCCCTTTGCTGTCGACGTTTACTTCCCTAAACCATGAGAAAAAGACTCACCCGTTTCCTTTCCCTGGCCCTGGTGCTGGGCCTACTCTGGTTTGGCACCGCCGCCTGCGCCAGTCAACCCCCTTCCCAATTTGACCAGGCCCAACAGGAGAGTACCCAACGGGGCGCCGATGCGGTCACAAAAGAATCCACCAAGGGAGGAGAATTTAACGTCTTTTTCCCCCAAGCTGAAGGGGAATATGAGCGAGTTTTTGCCCAGGAAAAACAAGGCTTTGCGGAAATTAAGCTCAAGCAAAATGGTCAAGATGTGGCAGTGATGTCCATCAATGACGTCAAAAATAATCCCACCGCAGCGGATAAATTTAAGGCCAGCACTCAAGACATCGACGGTTTTCCCCTGGTGCAACAGGGTACCACTGCTACTGCCCTATTGGTGGGCGATCGCTATCAGGTCAAAGTGTTATCTCGATCGCCGTCGTTTACCCCCCAGGACCGGGAAGCATGGTTAGGTCGATTTGACCTCAAGGGGCTAGAAAATTTGAGCGCCAGAAATTAAAACTGTTTGTAAAGTTGCCCCACCATAGTCAAGCGATTAAATAGGAGTTTTTCCTGTGAGTAAGCCGATTTTTAAATTAGTAGATGACCTGCCTACGGGCGGGTTGACGGTGATGTTGCTCAATTCCCTCGATTTTGTCGTGCCTGGGCAATGGGAGAATTTGGTCGGTTTTGAAAATACGATCAAAAAGGTGACTGGGGAAACAGATCCCGCTTTGGTTAAACAGATTGGCGATCGGGCAGTGTGGTTGTTTAACGATAAGTCCCAGGGCTATCAAAATGCCCTTTGGCTTTATCAAACCGTGGACTCCACCGACAGTGCGCTGGGGGCGGCAGCCTTGGCTAATAAGGTGGGGGAAAGTGTTAATTTTCTCGGCTTTTTAAATAAAATCACCCCCAATCCCCAAAAGGCCCAGGCCATTGATCTGTCGATTAAATTAGTGGCGGAGTTGGTAGCTTTTTGCCAAATTAATGGTATTCCGGGCAACAGCATTGGTGATTTTGTCCGTTCCCTGACGGATTACAGTGGCGAGTCCTTGATCCGCATGGCGGCCCTGATTAGCTTTGATGGCATTATTCCCTTTGGCCCTAGCTTTGTTTTAACCACCATGGACTTTTTGGAAAAGTTGACCCCCAAAGAGTTGGAGCAAAATCAGACTTTTAACAAAATTAAGCCCCTCATTCCCGGCAACAGCACCAGCAGTCAACTGGATTTTATCGGCGAAAGTTTTGGTTCTGTGCAGGGCTGGATGACTAGTTTTGTCGGCGATCGCCAGCTTACGCGGGAGAAGTTGCTGGGGAAACTGCGGAATTTCATGGAGGTGACGGAGGATAAAATGGATTACCTGGCCGCCTTCATTGATATGTCCACCAATTACTACGAGCATACGGGCATTCAAACCCTGGCCCACCGTTTAATTGAGCGGGCGGTGGCAGAAATTTAACCCCAAGCTCTTATAGCTTGTTTGCAAAGTTGTATTTTGCCCTCTAAATCCCCCAATACTGGGGGACTTTTGATACTTTCCCCCCAAACTTGGGGGGTTAGGGGGGCTTTTAAAACAGACTCTCATAAGCAAACCCATGGCCAAAAAACTACTACTGGTGGGGGGAGGCCATAGCCATGCTTTGGTGCTCAAGCATTGGTGTCGCCGTCCCCTGGCTGGTGTGGAATTAACCCTTGTCAGCGACGTTAGACAAACCCCCTATTCCGGTATGTTGCCGGGGTATTTAGCTGGTTTTTACTCCTACGCCGAAAGTCACATTGATTTAGCTCCCCTCTGTGCTTCAGCCGGAGCAATTTTTGTTCAAGATAAGGCGATCGCTGTTAACCCGGAGCAGAATTTATTAACCACTGCCCAGGGGAAACAATTAAGCTTTGATTGCCTTTCCCTTGACATTGGTAGTACCCCATTTATTGATGATATTGCCGGAGCAGAGTATGGCATTACCGCTAAGCCAGTACCTCAATTTTTAACCGCTTGGCAGGCTTTATTGGAAAACATCGACCAGAATCGACCGAAAAAAGTAACTTTGGCGATCGCCGGGGGAGGGGCAGGGGGAGTGGAGTTAGCATTTAATCTACAAGCCCGTTTGACTCAGCTTTTCCCGGCCATGGCATTGGATATGCAAATTTGGCAACGGGGAAAAACCCTTTTACTCCACCACAGTATTCAAGCAAGGAGATTGATTGACAGACTATTAGCCAAGAAAAATATTTCTGTGTTGTTAGACAATCCCGTCACCAGCATTGAGCCTGAGTTTTCCCCCGATGACAATCCATTAACCTGTTACAAACTTTGGAGTAATGACCATGGGCAGTCAGTAAATGCCGTATTTTTAGTTACCCAAGCTAGCCCAGCCCCGTGGTTAGTCCCATCCGGTTTAAGCCTAGATGGCCGGGGCTTTGTGTCAGTCAAACCAACGTTGCAAAGCTATTCCCATGGCCATATTTTTGCGGCCGGGGATGTGGCCACTATGATCGATCATCCGCGGCCTAAAGCGGGGGTGTTTGCGGTGCGTCAGGGAAAACCATTGTTTGATAATTTGCAACGATTTTTCCTAAGTAAAACCCCTAAGCCATTCATTCCCCAATCCCAGTATTTGAGTTTGTTGGGCACCGGAGATGGCAAGGCGATCGCCCTTTGGGGGCCCTGGGCTAGTTACGGCCACTGTTGGTGGCGACTTAAGGACTATATTGACCGCCAATTTATGGCTGGATTTTCTGCGTAACGCTGAGTGAACTCAGCCAGAGTAAAATAAATGGCTAGACAGGTTTTGATAGACAAAAATCAATTAAAACTAGATTCTGACTAAATCGTTGCAAGGAGCTGAAAAATATTGCCATCAACAACCCCCAAGCCCAATCAAGGCTGGATTTACACTGACCGAGTCAACCCTAAAGCCGCTGGCCAGACAGTGCTGGACTTCTACTCCCAACGCTATCTCCACTCTGATCGCCAAGCTTGGCAGGAACGCATTGAGCAGGGGCAGATTGAAGTGGATGGTAAAGCCGTTGATCCCACCTATCCTTTGCAAGCGGGGCAGACCCTCACTTATTGGCGATCGCCCTGGGTGGAACCGGAAGTACCTTTGCAATTGCCAATTTTGTATCGAGACGAAGACCTCTGGGCTATTGATAAACCCTCAGGATTGCCGGTATTACCGGGGGGAGATTTTGTCTACCACACCGTTTTGGAACAACTAAAAATCCAATATCCCCAGGAGTCCTTGTTTCCTCTCCACCGTTTGGGCACGGGCACTTCAGGATTGTTGCTTCTCGGTCGATCTCCCCTGGGCCGGCGGGAGCTTAGTCGTCAATTTCGGGAACATATTTGCCGCAAAATTTACCGCACCATCATCGGTTCCTGTACTTTGCCGGAACAATTTGAATGCCACCAGGCGATCGGGAAAATTCCCTACCCCCAACTGGGATATATCTACGCCGCTAGCTCCCACGGCAAACCAGCCCAAAGTTACGGTCGCATTTTAGCCCGCTCCCCGGAAAAAACCTGGCTAGAAGTGGAAATTCGCACTGGTCGCCCCCACCAAATTCGCATCCATTTGGCTAGTTTAGGCTATCCCTTACTTGGCGATCGCCTCTACGGCCCCGGTGGAGTCCCCATCAATTGCCGAACTGCCCGGCCCAGTGATGGCGGCTACACCCTCCATAGTTACCAATTGGGTTTTCTCCATCTCCATACCCAACAGGCCATAAAATTAACTGCCCCCTTACCTCCCGAACTCATCACCCCAGAAGTTAAGACTATTGCCCTGGAAACTGAAAAGCATTGATGAGAAGTGATGGAAAAAATCAGATACCTGAAATCAATCTTGGGTGGATTCAGGCGTATAAAGCTAGGTAAAGTGTTTTATTAAGTTCCTTTAAGTTAGGCAAAGTTTGGACTAATTCTAGCGGCTATAAATCTTACTAGTAAGGCATTTTGCGTCTTTACCAAGCCTAATTCTTATCAGTGCCATGGAGAGAATATATGGCCTTGCCCTGACTATTTCACTTTTCAGTGTGTCATCCGATACTGACCATGACCACCGACGATGGATAGGATAAAACCAATTTAAATTCGGTAAATCATTATTTCAACCAATGAAACCGACTTATTTCATTGGCCACTGCCCCTTACTGGAGATCTTGTCCGTAGTTCAATACAGAATTGCGGATAACGCAAACACAAAAACGATTTGTGCATGTATATCTCCAAATTGTGGACCAATGGTGTCAAATGTTACGGATAGTTAAGGGTTAGTTAGTTAGCCTCAACTTAAGTTAATCAAAATTGACAAACGAGTATAAGTCGCAATGATGTATCTCCCCGTCAGCGCTGATTATCAATCCATTGCCCCGCGCCCTTGAATTTGTTACAATTCTTAACAGTGACTTAATAATCTCTTAAGAATCTTGGTGTAAAGTCTTAAGAAAATCTTAAGGTTTTCTCCTCCCCCGGAGTCATCCCTATCGAATCCTGGAAGATCTATGTTTATATTTCCACGCTTTCCCCGGTCCTTATCTGAGAATGGTTTTTCTCAGCATGGGACTGCCCCTCCCGCCGCCCCAGAGGAGAGCAATAGTTCTTTGGAACGTAAACAATATATTAAGCGGGCCCTAACTAAAGCGGTTACTGAAGGTGGATTCAGGCTTGATTTCCAACCCCAATGGGATGGGCAGGGAATTAATTTGGTGGGGGTAGAGGCCCTAGTCCGTTGGCAAGATCCTAAGTTAGGCAATGTTCCTCCCGCAGAATTCATTCCCATAGCGGAGGAAACGGGACTGGTGACAGCCATTGGCGAGTGGGTGTTGGACACAGCTTGTCGTCAATATAAAATTTGGCAAGCCCAGGGGGTACCGGCCTTTTTGTTGGGCGTGAATTTATCCTTGCAACAGTTGCAAAAAGCTGACTTTGCCGAGACAGTCCGGTGCATTCTGGAGGAAACGAACATGCCCCCAGCCCAACTTCAGTTGGAGGTGACCGAAGGATTAATTTTTCGAGATTTGCAGCACACTATTGGGGTGCTCCGGGATCTGCAACGACTGGGAGTGCATTTGGCGATCGACGATTTTGGCACTGGTTACTCTTCCCTGTCCGTGCTGAAGGAACTTCCTGTCCACACGCTAAAAATCGACAAATCTTTTTTAGAGGATCTGGAGACGCACCAAAAGGCGGAAGTTATCATCGAAAGTATTATCAACCTCGGTCAGCGTTTACAGTTGGTTGTGGTGGCGGAGGGCGTAGAAACGGAAAGCCAACTCCATTTACTGCAATCTTTACGGTGTGATGTACTCCAGGGTTTTTTCTTCAGTTGTCCCCTAAGTGAAGACAAGATGACCCACTATCTCCACCATTGTTGTTCCGCTAAAACTTTGAGCCAGGCGATCGCCTCCTATTAGGCTTTAGGCTGGCAAAATTGCGGCCATCGACTCCTTTGTTCATATCTAGCCATATCAATATTAGTTTATAACTTAAGATTACTATGACTGCTTTGATCTTGCCTTTTTTTGAGGATCGTACCATGGCCGATAAATTACAGAGTCCTGGGCTCCAAAAATTCCAAGATAATGGGACTAAACGAGCAATTCCTCGGGAGTTGTTAGAACAGTTAACAGCGGATAAATTCACTGGTCAACTGGTGATCCGTAATCCCTTTGATGAATTTGTTGATTGGCAAATTTACCTGGGTAACGGCAAGATTCATTTTGCTAATAGTGCGGTGGGCAATGGTAAGCGCCTAAATTATATGTTGGGTAAATTGTTCCAGCATAGTCATCTCCAACTACCGACTGGATTGGAAAGTGACTACAACTATATCTGTGATTTATGGAAGAGAAAATATTTTTCTTTTCAGCAAACTCGGTCAGTGTTGACTCAGTTTACCCAGGAAGCTTTGGTTCAAGCCCTTTCCCTACCCAAAACTGAATATAAATTGGAGCCTAATAACAAGCTCAGACATCTTTTCTTAAACCTAAATTTAGAGCAGGCTGTGGGTCCCATCGAGAAGAAAGTCGACTATTGGTGGGAGTTGCGCTCGGAAATCAATTCTCCTTTTCAACGGCCTTTAGTGCAGGATATGCGGAAATTACGGGGAGTTCTAACGAAAGCTAATTTTCAAACCACGGAAGAATTTTGGAAAGTTTTTCAACAAAGTTTAGAAAATTTACACTGTCTTTATGACATTGCCAGTGCCACTAAACTGAGCACTCTCCAGTTAGCGATCTCCATGCGGAACTTAATCAAAGCAGGGGATATCACCATGCTTCCCTACCAAGAAATTGCCATTGATAACCGCCCCTTAGTGGTTACTGTGGACGAAAACCAAGCCCATCAGCACATTGTCGAATATACATTAGAAAAAAGCGGTTATCGAGTTAACACCATCACCGATCCATTTAAGGCTTTGGCTTCCCTCCAAGGTCAAAATCCTGATTTAATTTTGATTAATGCTGACATGGAGAAAATGGATGGCTACCAATTGGCTTCTCTTTGTCGCAAATCTCCCCAGCTTAAGCGAGTGCCGATTGTATTAATGGTGGAAAGTGACAATTTGGTTCATAATATCAGGGCCAAAATGTCTGGGGTGAATGATAACTTATCCAAGCCTTTTTTGCCCCAGGATTTATTACTGAAAGTCAAAAACAACTTGCGGGAAATGGCCGCGGTCTAGGGCCAGGAATAATCAGAAAATCACTAAATTAATTTTAATCTTTTGACCTGGCTAGAATTCCAGTTTTTCTGTGATTAAAACCTTAGACTATATGGAGTTAAGGGTAATTTCTATGACCTGTAGTAACTAACGTAAAAGAGAACTGCTCCTTTCCCTATGCAGACTGGATCTGATCAACCAGGGAATTAGGTCAACATCCACTTTCGTATCTGGTATATTTTCCTTTTGGCGGGATATTGTGTTTTCCAAGCAAATTTTGGGAAATCAAAACCTAGATGGGGCACCACAACGATGGACACCGATACTTTACTGCTAATTCTTGCCAATATCATTGTAATTATTGGCTTAGCTCGCCTGATGGGATTGCTGTTTGCCCGTTTTCAACAGCCCCCTGTGATCGGAGAAATTATTGCAGGAATTATGCTGGGGCCTTCTCTCCTCGGTCTATTGTCCCCGGCCCTAGAAAAAAGTTTTTTCCCTGCCACTACCCAGCCATTTCTGTATTTACTCTCGGAAATTGGCTTAATTTTTTATATGTTTTTGGTGGGTTTAGAGCTTAATACCCAATATCTGCGGCAAAAATTAAAGGTTGCTATTCTAACTTCTAATGTTAGTATTTTCTTTCCATTTGTACTGGGTATAGTGCTGTCTTTTTTTGTCCTCTATTCCCTCAATCAACCCAATAAAACAAGCTTTATTCCCTTTGCCCTTTTCATTGGCGCGGCCATGTCGATTACGGCCTTTCCAGTACTGGCTCGTATTTTAAAAGATACTGGTTTGCATAAAACTCCCCTGGGGACTTTGGGGTTAACCTGTGCTTCGGTGGACGACATTAGTGCTTGGTGTCTGTTGGCGATCGCCATTGCGGTGACCCGTACGGATAACATTTTCGGTGCATTTCCTACCCTCTTGGGTATCATTGTCTACACTGTCTTCATGGTCACTCTAGGGAGAAAATTTTTTAAGTATATTCTCCGCAATTATGGTCAAAAAAATTATCTCAGCCAGGGTCTATTAACTTTTATTTATATCATGGTAATTCTTTCCGCTATGCTGACGGAATGGATTGGTATTGACGTAATTTTTGGTGGATTTATTTTAGGGGCAATTTTACCAAAAAATACAAATCTAAGCACGGAATTAGCCACTAAAACCGAGGATTTTGTTTCCACCTTCCTTTTGCCTATTTTCTTTGCCTATAGTGGATTAAGTACAGACCTTGGTTTACTCAATAAGCCTTATCTCTGGGCGGTGTGTGCTTTAGTGGTGGCAGCGGCGATCGCCGGTAAATATTGCGGGGTTTATGTGACCACCAGGGCATTAGGGGTGGAAAAGCAAGAGGCTAAGGCCTTGGGCTGGCTGATGAACACGAGGGGCTTGACGGAATTAATTATTCTCAATGTGGGTCTCAAACTAGGTGTAATTTCCCCGGTGATTTTCACTATGTTTGTGATTATGGCCATCATTACCACCATTATTACCTCCCCTTTGGTAGTCAAAATTTATCCTGCCCCAGCCCGTTAAAATCCATTATTGTTTTGACTTTGACTAGGCTTAAGAATCTGTTTGAAAGCCCCCCTGACCCCCCAAATTTTGGGAAAAACTGAGTGAAATCCCCCCGTATTACCGGAGCTTTAGTGAAGAAATTTAGGGGGCAGAATAAAACTTTCTAAACACGATCTAGAACCGATAACTTTTCAACGGGTAACGGGTAATGGTTTAAATTTTAAAAATTGTCAAACACATTCCCGTACCATTGCCATTGGTAATGTCCGGGACAAAATCTAAACAGATAAATTTTCCGCCCGTTGAATAATATTTAACAGTCTGCCCACTTGCTCTGTGCCCCGCACACTAATTTCACTGTGACAGAGTACTAATTTTTCCGTCACCCTGGCCAATAAATCCCGCACAATGCGCTCAAAGCGTTCCTGGTCCCACTGCAATTGTTCCGGTTCTGTCCAGGGCTTGGGCTCCCGATGACGCAGCAACAGGGGTGATCCAAATAATTGGGATGCTCCTCCCATTTCCCACAGGCGATCGCCAGCATCAAGCCAAAAGTGCCAGCGGTGTTGGCTACGGAGTGAGCGGTATTGGTAAATAGTCGCCAGGGTAATGGCCGGCGGTGGGGGTAACCAGTCGGGAATGTCTGGTCGGGGTTGGGCGGTAACCGTGCCTTGACCAAGTAGTTGCAAAAATAGGGCCAGCTTTTCCCGGATCTGGGGCAGACTTTCTCCGCCATGGCCAGCATCGCTCTGGAGTTTGCCCTGCACCCGCCAAAAGTGCTGGAGAGTTTCCATCAATTCCCGCAAAGAGGTCAATTCCCCGTAGGCGAGTTGATGTTCCGGGGGCAGTTGTTCACGAATGGCTCTGTCCAGCATTGTGACCGGCGATAAAGTCTCCTGGGCCAGGGCTTGTTTTTGCTTGCTTAACCAATCCCGTAGAGCGCCATAGGCTTGACTGGCTTGGTAACCAAAACGGTCCCAGCGGGGATATTGCTCTATGGGCATCAGGGCCGGGGCTTGGGGATTAATGGCGTAGCAAGTGTCTGCCAGTAGCCCTGCCCGCACAGGATCGATCGCCAGCTTGATTTGACCTCCAGAGCGTCTCTCACTCAGCATCACCAACATTTCCGCCACCTGTTCCCGGCGGGCCCATTCCCCCAGGTCATACACCAAGGCTAACAGAGTTAATAAACTGCGAATTAAGGGGGCACTGCTGAGGGGTCGTTGCTCATTGAGGGCGATAATGTCGATGCCGGCTTTGTTAAAAATTTCTAAAAAACTGTAGCGGGCAATTTCGTCCAGACCGGGAGCGATGATGGCAATGTCCTGGGGCTTGATTTCTCCTTGGTGAACCGCTGCAATAATCTGATCCGCCGTTTGTCGTAGTAGTTGAGCCCGGGAAAAAGTTTGTAAGGCCTGCACTTGGGGAGGCAATATATCCGGCGATCGGGGGTCTTTGAGTAAGCCCAACACCTGGGTCGATAACTGGGGGGCCATGCCCGTTGGTCGTTCCAACCGTTCCACCTTGGCTCCTTGGGCTAATATCGCCAACGCATCGGGATCGGCATTCAACCCCAAACGCACCTGACCGTCGGGATTAAAACTAAATACAGCCCAGGAACAATGGGATCGCAACTGATGGAATAAATCCACGGCGATCGCCGGATAGTCGTCCACGTCATCGGCAAAAATTGCGTCGTAGCGTTGGCATAAATATTGTTGATATTGGGGCTTTTTCAGTAAATATTGACCATAACAATGAAAAATCAGCCCATAGGTTAAAAATCCCCTGGCCAAACACCATTGCCGCCAATGTTGCCAAAAGGCGATCGCCTCTTCTGCACTAATCTCCCCTGGGGTTACCCGGATTTCCCCTGCCGTTAATCGTTCCAGCACCTGGCGATCGGTCCAACCCGCCGCCCCCGCCAACTGACCCAAATCCAATAGGTTACGAACTAACCTAGACCTCTGGGCTGTATTTAAGGTGCTATCCCGCCCTGGGTATTGATTCTGCCATTGCTCCATCGCCAACCATTGTTCCGTTTCCGGTCGTAACTGGGTGGGGAAAAGTTGCTTGCTGATCCCTGCCTCTAGCAATAGGGGCCAAAATAAATGCACATCCTCCCTCATCAATCCTAGGGGGGTTTTGCCCATTACCGGTGCGTCACCGCCGATCTCCCGCTCTAAACTGCGGCTTAAGCGCCGTCGGGTTTGGCCATTGGCTGCCAATACCAAAGCTAATGTTGGTTGATCCAAAACCCGGTCAGATTTCAAACTTCGCCACCACTGGCCATACAACTGGGTTAATCGATGGGTTTTGCCACTGAGCGATCGCCCTTCTAGCCAGATTATTTCTGCCAAATCTTTTACCCCTGATAGTTCCCGTTGGTTCTGCTAAGATTTCCTGTATTGCTCAATCCCAAAACCTTACGGATCGAACCCTGAGCCACCGTAGTTTGGGTAGCTTGAAAGAAAACTAAAACTTTATCAGACAACTTTATCAAACAATATCTTAGCTGTTTTTTCACCCAATCATCAGTCAATGGATTTAACAAATTGGTGGCAAGGGGCAACCCAGTGGTTTGGCAGATCTTCACAAAAATCCTTGGAGCAAGCCTTCCGGTCTGCCCTAAAAATAAAAGAAATTGAAGATCAATACTTCCAAGGCAAAAAAATAGGGCCAGAAAATTGTGATTATAGTGCTGACACTGTCACCTATTTTGCCAACCAAATTCAGCGGCATCTGAGGAAAATAGAGCAGGAAATTTACCACCTCAACAGCGACCAAGAATTCGTCAAAATTCTGAGCCTAGATCCAGCAGCTAAACAGGATCCACAAACGGAATATGTTCTCAATCAATTGCAATTCATTGATGACATATTGCAACGCTATGACGGTGAACTGCCCCAGGTTAGTCCCCCCAAGCAAATTGCCAATGGGGGCGTTCTGGATTTACCCACCATAACTGCTAATAAACAACGGCAAATCAACAAAAAGCGCCGGGACGGTTTTCAATATATTCGGCGGGAAGATACCCAACAAAAAGTAGATACTGCCACCCAAAAATCCGGTGTTTTACCCCGTTCCTTCTTGCGTACCATCGACCGTCTGAAGCGGGAAATGGACCCCCAGTCCAGTGACACTGAGCAAAAGGTGCTCAAACAATATCGCAATTCTCGCTATAAAACTGCCCTCTCAATTAAGTTTGTTTTAACCTTAATTATTGTGCCCCTGCTGGCCCATCAATTGACTAAAACATTTTTTCTTTTGCCTTCGGTGGAATCATTTTTTGAGCGTAATAGTGAGGTTGTTTTTATTAACCAGAGTATGGAGACAGAAGCCTATGAGGAATTGAGTCATTTTGAAGAATCTCTGCGTTTTCGAGAATTGTTAGGTTTTGGCGAAAAACTTTCCCCCGAAGCTAAGGAAGACAAACTGGCCGAGAAAGCCAAAGAAATTTCCGAAAGTTACCGTCGGGTTAGCACCAATGCGATCGCCAATATTTTTGCTGATATTTTTTCCCTGGTGGCCTTTTCGCTTGTTTTGGTCAACAGTCAACGGGAAATCGAAGTTTTAAAAGAATTTATTGATGAAATTGTCTATGGCTTGAGTGACTCGGCTAAGGCATTCTTGATTATTCTCTTTACCGATATGTTTGTTGGTTTTCACTCTCCCCACGGTTGGGAAGTAATTTTGGCTAGTATCGCCCGTCATTTTGGTTTGCCGGAAAATCAAGATTTTAACTTTCTTTTCATTGCCACTTTCCCGGTAATTTTAGACACGGTCTTTAAGTATTGGATCTTCCGTTATCTGAATAGTATTTCTCCCTCTGCCGTGGCTACCTACCGCAATATGAATGAGTAAATGGGCAAAATAATCCCCCCTAGGCATGGTGCTCAAGGGGGAAATAAATAATTGAGGCGACTAGTTAGTAGGTAAGATTAACTAATTTATGCCCTTAAAGTCAAACTAGATCAGCTCATGGCCACGCCTTGACTGGCATAGTCAGAACGAAAATTAGCCAAAACTTTGCCTTGGATGCGGACAGCGCTGTTGACAGCTTGGTCACCACTTAAACCAATTTCTTCAGCCAAACGCACTAACAGGGATTGTTGGCGTTTTTTAATTGCTTGGGTTTTGCTGTGCAGGCGGGCCCGGACCCGGTCCTGGAAGGAAATTTGGCTGGGAGCCGCAGCGACTTCCACCTTTTTGTTGGCAGTGTACAGTTCGGGCTGTAGATCCTGAGCGGGGTTAAAGGAAACTCCCCGGTAAGTTAGATTGACGTTGGGCTGAATGACGTTCTTGGCGGTGGTGCGGCGGAAACGATAGTCCAAACCACGGTAACTGCCTGCTAGCCCCAAAACTTCGGTTTCCACTTTGGGGGAATTGTAGTCGTACTTGACTCCACGGTAACTTAATTGCATAGTGCGCTCCTAATTATTGTTGAAGGTAGAGGAGGCGCGTTCCTTCAGGAATATATCCCTACTTCCGTCTTCTTCAAAAAGAGAAGATGAACGATTTACTTTCTGTATCCATTTTTACGGTTTTTCAAGATCATGTCAAGGAATGGTCAGCAAAATACGAATTTCTTAACATTCATGTAAGATTTACTGATCATTCGGCTGGACTGCTTCAGAGTTCCGTTTTCCACGGGTGCGAGGGAGATGGAACTTGGGCTGGATGCCAACGATCTGCTAGAAGGGTTACCTTTGCCCGTTCCCTGGGGCCTTAACATTGCTTGCAGTCTTTAAAATAACCTCATTTCCATGGCCAAAATCATTAGCACCGTCAATATGAAGGGCGGAGTCGGTAAAACCACTTTGACTGTTAACTTGGCCACCTGCCTGGCTAAATATTTTCAAAAACGGGTTTTGGTGCTGGACTTGGATTCCCAAATTAGTGCCACTTTGAGCTTAATGGCTCCCCATGATTTTGCTGCAATTCGCAAAAAGGGCAAAACCTTGAGCTATCTGTTGGCCAATGCCATCCAGCCGAATCCCTACAGTAAATTGGATATTTTTGATATTATTTGCCCAGAAATTTGCCAAATTGAGGGTTTAGAACTGATTCCGGGGGATATTGAACTTTATGACGAGTATCTGGTGTCGGAAAAACTCCACCAAGCGGCGATCGCCACGGAAAATCCTAACTTTGAGACGGTGTGGAATAAATTTGAGGGTACGTTAATTAAGGAAATGCTGGCGCCAGTGCTGGAGGAATATGATTTTGTCATCCTCGACTGTGCCCCTGGTTATAATTTACTGACCCGCAGTGGCATTGCGGCCAGCGACTTTTATTTGTTGCCGGCTCGTCCTGAACCCCTATCGGTGGTGGGGATGCAGTTACTGGAAAGAAGAATTGAGAAACTGAAAGAAAGCCATAAGGCCTCCGATGATCCCCTGAATATCAATCTGATCGGAGTGGTGTTTATTCTGTCCGGCGGCGGTTTGATGAGTCGCTACTATAACCAGGTAATGCGGCGGGTACAAACGGATTTCACCCCGGGACAACTTTTTCAGCAGTCCATTCCCATGGATGTCAATGTGGCTAAGGCAGTGGATAGCTTTATGCCGGTGGTTACCTCCATGCCCAATACGGCGGGTTCAAAAGCTTTTATTAAATTAACCCAGGAATTTTTACAGAAAGTAGAAGCTTTTGGCTAAAGCAAAGCCCCCATTGATTAACAACGGGAGCTCGGCAAAAATTAATTATCGATTGGCTGGAACCTGGTCAAACCAGGGCTTTTCATCCATTGGAAAAGCGATTTTGATCATCTAGGGTCAGGAGCAAAGATCTGATCAAATATTGATCATTTATTAGGAAAGCTGAACTTTCACCACTTTATTTTTGGCTTCCTCTACTTTGGGCAAAGTCAAAGTTAGGATACCGGCATCGTAATTAGCTTTAACTTCTGTGTTTTGGATTGCTCCAGGTACAGGAATAACCCGGCGGAAACTGCCATAGCGGAACTCTGTGCGCCGCACCCCATCTTTTTCGGTGCTATGGGTATCCTGGCGATCGCCGCTGACGGTCACCGCATCCCTGGCGGCTTGGATGTCCAAATTATCGGGGTCCATGCCAGGTAATTCTAGTTTGAGCACATAGGCTTCTTCAGTTTCAGTTAGTTCTGCTTTAGGATTAAACCCTTGGCGATCGCCGTGGCGGTCCGTAGGGACAAAAACTTCTTCAAACAGTTGGTTCATCTGCTGCTGGAAATTATCCATTTCCCGCAGGGGATTGTAAAGAATGAGAGACATAATGTTAACTCCTGATGTGTGGAAGGAATTGATTACCCTTGAATGGTTCTATCTTAAAATTTCCCCTTCCAGGTTAGATTCGGTTTCCAGGAAAGAAGTTGGGGGGGATTGCCGAAACTCCACTTCTGGCCACACTTTTTAGCAAACAAAAAGACAAAAAAAGGTGAGCTTACACGTCACCTTAGGTAAATATTTGATTAGTAAAACGAAATGGTAAAAATAGCAAAGCTTCCACCGCCCTAAGAACCTGTTTGTAAGGTCTGATTCTGCCCCCTAAATCTCCTCACTAAAGCTCCGGCAATGCTGGGGGACTTTGACTTAGTTTCCCACCAAACTTGGGGGACCAGGGGGGCTTTTCAAACACGCTCTGAAGATTTTTGAAAGGAAGCCTAGATTGTAAAAAACTATAAAAACCAACCGTAGGAATGGAGACCTTTACCCAACAAATTGACTCCTAGGTAACAAATCCAAACCACTGTAAAACCACTGGCAGCCAAAATAGCGGGCTTGCGGCCTTGCCAACCTTTGGTGATGCGGGCATGGAGATAGGCGGCAAATACTAACCAGGTGATTAGGGCCCAGGTTTCCTTGGGATCCCAACTCCAGTAGGAACCCCAAGCTTCGTTGGCCCAAACGGCTCCGGCAATAATGCCAATGGTGAGCAAGGGAAAGCCCAGGCCAATAATGCGGTAACTAATATTGTCCAAGGTGTCCGCCAGGGTAAGCCGTTGGGGAGAAAGGGTGATAGCAGGGGCAGAGGTAGTTTTTTCCAACACGGCCACATTGCCCGAGTTACTGCTTACTCCTTCTAAAGCAGGACTTAAATCACCCACCGGATTGAGGTTATTCCCTTTAACCAATCCTTGTCGGAATCCTCCAGTCCCCACGGAACTACCCCGGAGCTCCACTGCCTGGCCCCTGGTGACACACAAAAAGGCGATCGCCAATAGGGAGCCCACCATGAGGGTGGCATAGCTGACCATCATCACACTGACGTGCATCATCAACCAATTGGACTTCAACGCCGGCACAAGGGGGGCAGACTTTTGCATATCGACCGGCAAAGTCAGGGCAGCAAAGGCCACAATTCCCAAGGCGATCGGGCTGGTGACTGCCCCAACAAAACGACTTTGGCTCATGCGCTCGGCAATGAAATGCACCGCCGTGATGCCCCACGCCAGGAAAAACAAGGATTCATAAAGATTACTGATGGGAAAATAACCCGCTTCTAGCCACCGAGCTCCCAACAGAGCCGTAATAGTTAAATTGGCGATCGCCATGGCCCCACTGGCCCCCTGCACTAACCATGGTTTGGGAAATACCACCGCCACCCAGTAGGCAAACATGGTCAGCAAAAGCACAAGGAACGCAGTATTGTCTAAAAAACTTTCGAGGCTGACTAGATTCATGGCAATGCACTCTAAACAAGATTAAGCAAATGGGCTTTTTAATATCCTAGCCGCTGTTGAGTTTCCGGCAACGGCGATCGCCAGTCTGGCATTTGCTTGGGCTATCACTAGAGCAAAGCCAATCAGAATCAAAGGTTTTGATCCTAGTGGGGGACCGACCCCAGGGCAAAAATCGTTGAGGGCAGATTAGTTTGGTCCTTCGCCGGTCAGAAGACTGCATTCACAGGATTCTTGCTCTAACCAGTCGGAACCTAGTTTGTGCATGGCAATCAGCACTGGCTGAATTTCCCTACCCCTGGCCGTGAGGGAATACTCCACCCTAGGGGGAATTTCTGGGTACACATCCCGATTGATAATGCCGTGGGTTTCTAGTTGCCTAAGCCTTAGGGTTAACGTTTTAGTGCTACAACCGGGCAAGGCATCTAACAACTGCCCCGTGCGTCGTTGTCCCTTGAACAGTTCCCGCAACACCAAAATAGACCACTTATTATCAAGTAAATCCACCACATGCTGAATGGGGCAAATATGTCCGGTTTCAAAACAGGGATCAGCATTGGCTTGGGTCATGGCAGTATGAAGGAAAACCTTTTCCATCAACCATTCTAACTTTCAGGGTTGGTTTCCCTACTTTACCTTGGGGGCTAAATTTCCTGGTAAACCCAGGCAGTTTAATGTTTTTTAACCTTAGCCATGGATGGAGTAATCAAACAGAGTTCTCAGCTATCAACCCAAATTTACTCATTTTCCCCAGTTGGTGGAATGGAAATCGCCCTTCTCCCCTAGATGCAGAGAAAGGGAGTTAAGAATTTTTGATACAATCGGATCTCCTATAGCAGGAGAGATTGGACGTGACCGTCAAACCGGATTGGCTCCGAGTCAAAGCACCCCAATGGCAGAGGGTGGGCAGCGTTAAGGATATTCTACGGGATTTACAATTAAATACCGTCTGTGAAGAAGCTTCCTGTCCCAATATTGGCGAGTGTTTTCAGGCCGGGACGGCTACTTTTTTGATTATGGGTCCTGCTTGCACCAGAGCCTGTCCCTACTGTGACATTGATTTTGAAAAGCGTCCCCAAGCATTAGATCCCACGGAACCGGAAAGATTGGCGATCGCCGTGAAAAGGCTCAATCTTAAGCATGTGGTGATTACCGCAGTCAACCGGGATGATTTACCCGATGGAGGAGCCTCCCAGTTTGTTAGTTGCATAGAGGCTACCCGCAAAATTTCTCCAGGCACCACCATTGAGGTTTTGATTCCAGATTTGTGCGGCAATTGGCAAGCCTTAGCGGCGCTGTTGGAAGCTGCCCCAGAGGTTTTGAATCACAATATGGAAACAGTGCCCAGGCTTTATAAACGGGTGCGGCCCCAGGCCGATTATGATCAATCCCTAGAATTATTCAACCAGGCGAAACGGATTCTGCCCAAGGTTTACACTAAGTCCGGCATTATGGTGGGGCTGGGGGAAACAGATGCGGAAGTAAGACAGGTGATGGAAGATCTACGCCGGGTGGATTGCGATATTTTGACTATTGGCCAGTATCTACAACCTAGCCAAAAACATTTGGGAGTCAAGGAATTTGTCACCCCGGAACAGTTCGACGTTTGGCGAATTTATGGTGAATCCATTGGCTTTTTACAAGTGGTATCCTCCCCTTTAACCCGCAGTTCCTACCATGCGGAACAGGTGCAGGCTTTGATGACCCGTTTCCCCCGTTAAGTTGGTCTGATCTATTCTTCTAGTCCAACTTTTTGCCGTGGAAAAATCATTTTGCCAAAGGGAATGTAGCTGCCATCGGCGATCGCCACTCCAGGGCCAAGCCCCACCCCCGCACTGATAAAAACATTATTGCCAATGGTGATCCGGTCAACGTAAAGCAAAAGGTTGTGTCGTTTTGGTTTAATGGCGTGGCCCACTAGGCTGACTTGGTGACCAAATATCACTTGGTTGCCAATGTGCAGTAAACCCCGGTCTAGGACTTGTATGCTGGGGGTCCAAAGCACGTTTTTGCCAATGCTGGATCCCCATAATCGGAGCCACAGGGAAAACAAGCCTGGGACAAAGTGTAATATTCCTTCCAGGGCAGGAAAAGTGCTATAAATCAATTGAATTTGATAGGTTCCCCACCAAGGAATGTAATTTTTTCCCACTAAATAACTCAGTCCGGGTTGGAGAGGATAGAAGAGCTGATGAATCCGATAGGTTAGCAGGGGCAGCCCATAAATAATTAATAATAATAATAGTAGCCACCACCAAGCCCTAGTCATTGCCCAGAAAATGACACAACTAAGGGCTAAAGTAATTACTAGACCGGGAAATAATGCTAGGAGTTTACTTAACAGCGTCATAGCTGGTTACAAGAACTAGTCTGGATAGCGGTACGGGGAGATTAGTTGGCTTAAGAAATTTTAACTTTAGCTATTATAAATTTTGCCTGACAATTAGATGCCGTAAGATTAAGCGATTTTTTGCATTTTTTAGGTCAATGGCCAGAAAAGCTTTTGCCACAAAGTTAATTCAAGTTTAATGCCCATTCCGGAAGAAATACTAAGTTGATTTGGTAAGGTATTTTTCAAATAGGTACCATGGATTTTGTCCCAAAGTTTTAAATTAGCACCAAAATTTCCCTTGCCGATTTGGTGATGGTGCAATCCGTGGTCTTGGGGTAAAATCAGCCAGCTATTTAAGCAGTCGTGTAACCAACAGTTTTTATTAATAATTAGGGAACTATGACGCCATAGATCCAGCAAGTAGGTGCAACTAATGGCGAGAATGTATCCCCTGGCATCGTGCAATAAATAAATTATGAGGCTATTTAGCCAAACGTAGGGCAAAAACAAGCTAGACCAAAAAGTGTTGCGTGCACAACTAACCATATCCATTTGACTAACGGTGTGGTGGACTTGGTGAATGGGAAATAGCAATTTGCTGTGTAGTGCTCGATGGCTCCAATAATAAACGTAATCAATAGCCACAAAGACGAGGAGAAATTGCCCCCCAGCAAATAGGTTAAAACTATGTTGCCAGTGGGGAATAATCAAGGAGTAAAAATTGATTACTAATAACAATTGCAGCAGGGGAATAATTGCTCCTTGTATACCTAAACTTACCCCATCTAACAACCAGTCTTGCCAAGGTTTAGTAGCTAAAAATTGTCTTTGTTGAGGTTGCAGTAAACTGAGGGCAAAAAATAACCAAAAGCTGATTAATGATGCCATTTATTAAATCCAAATTGAATTTCTAAGTTAAGTATGATTCCACTATCCCTCTCCCTAGGAACCCAACTTGAAAGCTTCTAAGAATAAACTGTAGGAAACACCCATTTTAAAAATATTTAATACTTCAGCCCGCAAGTCCCCCATCTTCACCCCCCGGCGATAGAACCAACGATTGACCAATTCACAAAAAAGCAGAATGAAGGCAGCACAAACTACGTCCCATTGGGAATTCTGACCGGCGGTGGTGGCCACGGCTGTCCCGACAAAAAAGCCGAATAAAAAGGACAATAAACTGAGGGAAATACGTCGCCAGGGATTCCTAAAAAATTGGGAAAGTTGCTGGCCACGAACTTCAACAATGGTATTTAATCGGGTGCGCTGCATGGCAAATTACCTTAAATTTCCTGGGGGGCGGGACGGTACAGAAACAGCAATGCTCAATTCTAGGCCGTCTTTGGCCATGGGGGTATGGGAAAATGTATTGTTGGTTAACTGTCATGATTGGCGATCGCCGTTTCACGGTTGGCCATTGACCCAATAAATTTTTCCGTGGTTGTTATCCCATTTTCCCCTTGAATTGCTTGGCTTTGTTTGATATTTCTTCTCCTTGGCCCTGGTTGACCCCCAGCCATGGCATTATCGCCGCCTACCTTCTGTTGTTTGCCATCGTTCATAGTGGCTTAGCCGCCCTGCGACCCTGGGGGGAAAGCAAAATTGGCGCTAGGGGCTATCGAGTTATATTTGCCCTGGTGAGTATTCCCCTGGCTACGGGATTAATTATTTATTTTTTCAACCATCGCTATGATGGTCTGCAACTCTGGCAAGTACAGGGAGTAACGGGAGTTAAACCCCTGGTGTGGATTTTGTCTGCCCTATCTTTTTTCTTCCTTTTTCCCGCCACTTTTAACCTGTTGGAAATTGCCGCCATCCAAAAACCGGAAATCCATCTTTATGAAACGGGCATTATCCGTATTTGTCGCCATCCTCAAATGGTCGGTCAAGTAATTTGGTGCATTGCCCACACCCTCTGGTTGGGAACCACTTTTACTCTGGTTACCAGCTTGGGATTAATTGCCCACCATTGCTTTGCAGTCTGGCATGGCGATCGCCGTTGGCAACACAAATATGGCGAGGCTTTTCTAGCAGTGAAACAAAGAACTTCCATCGTTCCCTTTCAAGCAATCTGGGAGGGACGGCAAACCCTAGTGTGGCAGGAATTTATCAAACCAGCCTATGTGGGGGTAATGGGTTTCATTGCCCTACTATGGTGGGGCCATCCCTGGTTGATGGTGATGACCTCCAGAGTTAATTGGTAGGGCTTGTGGTTTGGTTTAACCGCACGGAGAAGATATTCTGGGGATGCACTGTAATCTGCAATAATCCCCTAATTTTTAGGCTTAATTCAATTTTATGGACGATACTAACACCACATTACTGCTCAAGCGTCCCGTGGCCCTGAAGGTGATTGTCACTCCCCGCTGGAAAGAGGAGATGCAACAACAACTCCAAGCCCAGGTGGGCCAGATGGATAATCAGGTGCAACAGCTTGATGCCCAAAGTCAACGGGCGATCGCCGAAATTAAAAAACAAAGCTTGGTGCCTCTCCCCCCCAGTGTCAGCCAGCAAATTGAAAACATTCAAATGCAGGTCAACCAACAAAAGAGCGAAATTCTGGAGCAGAAAAACCAAGCCCTGCAACAAATGCAACAGGTGCAGTTATTGGAACTGAACCAAGAAGTCATCCAAGGACAGATGGAGAGCTTTTTCCGTATCCAAAAGGGGGACAACCTCGTGCAGAAAATGGGAGTGGAATTGGTACTGCGGGATGGGGTAGTGGAGGAAATCCGGGGTGAACTCTAGTCCAGACTAGGTTATTCGGCTAGCTAACCTGGAGATGGGAGTTGGACGAGTGTCGAGTTTTCTAAAGACTTGTAACAACTTATTTCCCAAAACCGCCCCCATATTGCAAAGTGTTGTTAATGTTTCTCACGATCTGTTTTTATCTAGGAGTTAACTATCCATGGCATTATCTGACACCCAAATTTTGGCAGCCCTAGTGGTTGCTCTCCTGCCTGCTTTCCTCGCTTTCCGTCTCTCCACGGAACTTTATAAGTAAACTAACGTCGGCCGTGTAATCCGATCCTTAGGGCGTGATCCTTTGCGCCCTATTGATTTTTAGGGGAAATGCTGGCATCTTTAGAGTCCGGTGTGAGTTGTCAGACCTCTTGCTTTCTCCGGCCTAAAAATTACCCGCCATGACTGCCCAAACTTTCAAACCCAGTAATGCCCGTCGTCCTCGCTCCAAAAGTCGTAAGCGCCCGGAACAAAAGTTTCAGCCTGAGCATAAGTGGCTAGTGTGGGAAATTCTTTTCAAGCTGGGTCTCAATGGTGTGTTTGTGGTGGTTTCCATTATGGCGATCGCCAGGCTGTTGCCCCATCAACAAGCTCAACAGGCTAAGTTAAACGAGATTCAGATGCAGGTGGAGGAAACAGAAGCCAGGGTTGAGCAACTCCGCAATGATTTCCAACGTAGTTTTGACCCCGGCCAGAGTCGCAAAATTATGGAGGAATTAAGCCCCCGCCATGACCCCAACCAAAGGAAAATTATTCTCACGGAACCGAAAGCTCCTTAATCCCCCCAAAAAAAGTAACGAGTTATCTGTAGGTGTCGACGATTTTTTGGGCCAACTGAGTATGTAGTTTATGGCTAGCTTTGTAGGCGACAAAATGGGCTTGGGGAATTTTCCCCAGTAAACTTAAATCTCCTAGTAAATCCAATAGCTTATGACGCACCGGCTCATCGGGAAAACGCAGGGGGGGATTGAGCCATTTCTCTTTGTCGCACACCAAAGCATTTTCCAAGCTACCCCCTTTAATTAGCCCGGCCTGGCGCAATTTTTCAATCTGATCCGCAAAACCAAAGGTCCGAGCAGGGGCGATCGCCGTGGCAAAATTTTCCTGATCCGGTTCCCAGGTGTACCACTGTTTACCGATGGGCAGATAGGGATAGTCCACACCGTAGCTAAAACGGGTAGTGGCACAGGGAAAAGCCGCCACAAATGCATCTTCTAGCTGGCAGGTTAAAGGGGCTGTAATCACAATGGGTTGGTCTTGGCTCTTCTTTGACCGAGGCCTGGTTCCTACTTTGGCGATCGCCGTTAACCAACTAAGGGCAGAACCATCCAGCAGGGGCACTTCCGGGCCATTAACTTCAATGCGTAAATCACCAATGTCCAGGGCCACCAAGGTTGCGAGTAAATGTTCTACTGTCCGCACTGTGGCCCCCGGTTCTCCCAACTCCGTGGAGAGCATGGCTTCCCGCACCCAAGTCAAATCTGCTGGAATAATAGGCTTTTTAGGCAAATCCACCCGCTGAAAATAGCGGCCTTTCCCCGCCGCCACTGGACAAAGGGTAACGGTGGTTTCCACTCCAGAGTGCAGTCCAACTCCCTGGACTGTCAGAGGTGCTTTGATAGTATGTCCCATGGCATTGCTCAAGATGGTTGATGGGGATACTATAGCTAGATTTAGAGCAATTTCCCGGCTTTATGACCTACTAAACATCAATTATGAGTACAGTAAATGGTTATCAATGTAATCAACGGTTAGGCTGTTTACCAATACACTGACTCTCTGGGCAACTTCGTAAGCACTTTTCTGAGGGACAATTATGATGCCTCGATGTTTTTTATCTTCCT
The DNA here is from genome assembly GCF_010222815.1 of Synechocystis sp. CACIAM 05. Classification (GTDB taxonomy): domain Bacteria; phylum Cyanobacteriota; class Cyanobacteriia; order Cyanobacteriales; family Microcystaceae; genus Synechocystis. Next base: position 471,084 of record NZ_CP019225.1, read on the forward strand.
TGATAAATTGAAGATTTAGTCTCTCAAAATCAACTCTATTATGGGTTACAAAACATCTGCCCTTGGAAACTGCAAATTCTAGTTGTTCCCGGTCAGTCTTACCTAAATTACCTTGTTCAGGAACAGTTGCAACATCCAAACCTCGGGAGCGGAGTAGTACTGCAACCAATGCGGAAATATCTTCATCAGTATAGAGCGAAGGCAATCGACTCATAGCTCGCCCAGGGAGGTTTTTACGGAACGATGTACTAACTCATTGGGTACTTGGTTTTTCTCAATATATTCATTGATTTCCACTTGATGGTCCAAATAAAAACTGAGAGCATCAAATACCTGAGCTAAGTTTAAATGGGGCAAATGAGCTGGGATTTCTTCTGGCATCACGCCTAATCGCCACAGTCCAACAATTGCACGAACGGAGGTTCGCGTACCATTAATAATCGGCTCCCCGCCTAAAATTTCCTTATCTCTGGTGACATAGCGCGAAAAAGTGTTGATTGTCATAGTACTATATCTTCAAATTTATTAACAGGACTAGATAAATCATTTTTATTTGTGAGCAAAAGACGGACATGGCAATTTTGAGACCGGCCAAGGGCCTTGTTTTAGAACGGTAGCCGACCTAACATGGCTGTCAACCCTTCCACCTGCTGGTACAGTTCCATTAGGCGATCGCCGTTGACGTGGAGTTCTGGGGTGGGATAATTTTCCAACACTTCGATTAGTCGTACCTGATTGTCTTTTTCTGCAGAGCTGATAATAGCTCCCCGCAGAGCTTCTTTATTGTCCCGCTTAGAAGGGGTGTGGATTACCTGACCCACCTGATTGAGCACATATTCCCCGGCAAAACTGTTGAGCACCCGGGAGAGGGTAACCGGATCTGCCTGAAACGGTCGATTGAGCCAACCCCGCAATTCTTCAGGGTTTTTATTGGCCATTTTTAAATAGGCTTTGAGGGAGGGGGACACTTTCCCAGTGCGGCTCAACTCCCCTAACTCCTCAATGGAGATGGATTCTCGCAAAACACTATAGGTCAGCACCACCCGTTCCGCTGCGGCCAGGGGAAGAGTTCCAGCACCAGCCAACAGGCTAGCAAACATTAAACTTAAACAAAAGTGAGGAAAACGCACATTCATAACCACTAAATCCACATATCGACAGAAAATCCTCTCTCTATACTAGAAGAATAATTTTTAATGATTGTCGCCTCCGAGGGCAGTGGAATGAGTGTCGCCTTTAATCCCCAAATTATGACCGCTGTGGAGCAGTTGGACTATGTAGTCACGGTGGGGGACGTGGCCAGCCAGGCTGGATTAGAAATTAACCAAACCCAACAGGGGTTGCTGACTTTGGCGTCAGAGGTGGAGGGCCATCTCCAGGTGGCGGAGTCGGGGGAAATTGTGTTTGCTTTTCCCAAGCAGTTCCGGACAATTCTCCGCAATAAGTATTGGCGTTTACGGTTCCAGAGTTGGCTCCAAAGCATGTGGCAGGTGTTGTTTTACCTGATCCGCATTTCCTTTGGCATTATCCTTATCCTTTCTATCCTATTGATGTTAGTGGCCATCATTGCCATTATCATCGCGGTCAATTCCAAGTCTGATAACGATAACGATGGGGGTTTTAAATTTTCCGGTGACGGTAACCGTGGCGGTGGTGGGGGAATATTTTTCTGGCCGGGGGACATTTTCTGGCTCCTCAGTCCCGATGGTGGCCGGCAAAAACAGGATAAGAAAAGATCTGATAAAAATAAAAACGAGCTTAATTTCCTCGAAGCCATTTTCTCGTTCCTATTTGGGGACGGTAATCCCAATGAGGATTTAGAAGAAAAACGCTGGCAAACCCTGGGTAGTTTAATTCGCCATAACGGTGGGGCGATCGCCGCTGAACAGGCCGCTCCCTATCTCGACAATGTAACGAAATTCAATCGGGAAAATGAGGACTACATAATTCCCGTCCTAGCCCGCTTTAATGGTTATCCCCAGGTTTCCCCCAACGGCGAATTAATTTACACTTTCCCAAACCTGCAAGTTAGCGCCCAGGAGCGCCAATCCACCACTCTGAGTGCTTACCTGCGGGAAAAACCGTGGAAATTTAGCCAAGCTTCCTCCGGGCAAAAAATAGCGGCGATCGCCTTGGGGGGAGTTAACCTAATTTTGGCCTTAAGTTTGGGGGTAATGCTGAAAACTTACGGCGCTGAGTTGGATTTGGGGACACTGGTTTATTTTGTCCAGAGCATTTACGGCGTTCTGGTGGCCTATGCAGTGGGATTCCTTGCCATTCCCCTGGTCAGGTACTTTTGGCTGCAACAACGCAATCAAAAACTAGAACAACGCAACGGCGATCGGCAACAGCGGGCCAAACTTCTGCAACCGCCCTCCCCTCCCCTCAAAGCTAAACTAGAATTTGCCCAGGAGTGGGCCACTAGCACCGTCATTACTCCGGCGGACATCACCTACCGCACCGACCAAGACTCCCTGGAGCAGGAGTTTAAACGCTTTACCCCAACCCAGGGTGACTAACAGTTGACCAACAGTTACAAAGCCTCTATCCCTAGCATTTTTTCGCTACAGTGGCCAATTGTTTCTGAGAAGCGTTAACATAAGTTAACAACTGTTTATTATCCACCCCATCCATTGCTAACCGGTGGAATATGATAACTACACTCACTATTGGAGAGTTCTAGCGTGAGCAAAAATAATAAAAAATGGCGTAACGCGGGCCTATATGCCTTGTTGTTGATTGTCGTTTTAGCGTTGGCATCGGCCTTTTTCGACCGACCGACCCAAACTAGGGAAACCCTCAGCTACAGCGATTTTGTCAATCGGGTAGAAGCCAATCAGATCGAACGGGTCAACCTCAGTGCCGACCGTACCCAAGCCCAAGTGCCCAATCCCAGCGGTGGTCCTCCCTACTTAGTCAATCTGCCCAACGACCCCGACTTGATCAATATCCTCACCCAACACAACGTGGATATTGCTGTCCAACCCCAGAGCGACGAAGGTTTCTGGTTCCGCATCGCCAGCACCCTATTTTTGCCCATCTTGCTCCTGGTGGGGATTTTCTTCCTCTTCCGCCGGGCCCAGAGTGGCCCTGGTTCCCAAGCCATGAACTTTGGTAAATCCAAAGCACGGGTGCAAATGGAACCCCAAACCCAAGTTACCTTCGGGGACGTGGCCGGTATTGAGCAAGCCAAACTAGAACTCACCGAAGTGGTGGACTTCCTGAAAAATGCAGACCGCTTCACCGAATTGGGAGCCAAAATTCCCAAGGGTGTTTTGTTGGTAGGCCCCCCCGGAACTGGTAAAACCCTGTTGGCCAAAGCTGTGGCTGGGGAAGCGGGTGTACCGTTCTTTTCCATCTCCGGTTCGGAATTTGTGGAAATGTTTGTCGGTGTTGGTGCTTCTCGGGTACGGGATTTGTTTGAGCAGGCTAAAGCCAATGCTCCCTGTATCGTCTTCATCGATGAAATTGATGCCGTTGGTCGTCAACGGGGCGCTGGCCTTGGTGGTGGTAACGATGAGCGGGAACAGACCCTCAACCAGTTGCTAACGGAAATGGACGGTTTTGAAGGCAACACTGGCATCATCATTGTGGCTGCCACTAACCGTCCCGATGTATTGGATTCTGCCTTGATGCGTCCCGGTCGTTTCGATCGCCAAGTGGTAGTAGACCGTCCTGATTATGCTGGCCGTCGGGAAATCCTCAATGTCCATGCCCGGGGTAAAACCCTTTCCCAGGATGTGGATTTGGATAAAATTGCCCGTCGTACCCCTGGATTTACCGGTGCTGACCTGTCCAACCTGTTGAACGAAGCCGCTATTTTGGCTGCCCGTCGCAACTTGACCGAAATTTCCATGGACGAAGTCAACGACGCCATTGACCGGGTGTTGGCTGGTCCTGAGAAGAAAAATCGGGTGATGAGCGAAAAACGCAAAACCCTAGTGGCTTACCATGAAGCGGGCCATGCCCTGGTAGGTGCTTTAATGCCCGACTACGATCCAGTACAAAAAATTAGCATTATTCCCCGCGGCCGGGCCGGTGGTTTAACCTGGTTCACCCCCAGTGAAGACCGTATGGAATCCGGCTTATACTCCCGTTCCTATCTGCAAAATCAGATGGCCGTTGCCCTGGGAGGCCGTATTGCTGAGGAAATTATTTTCGGCGAAGAGGAAGTTACCACCGGTGCTTCCAACGACCTCCAACAGGTAGCCCGGGTCGCCCGCCAAATGGTAACCCGTTTCGGCATGAGCGATCGTCTGGGTCCCGTAGCTTTGGGTCGTCAGGGCGGTGGGGTATTCCTTGGTCGGGACATTGCCTCTGATCGAGACTTCTCCGATGAAACCGCTGCGGCGATCGATGAAGAAGTAAGCCAATTGGTAGACCAAGCCTATCAACGGGCCAAACAGGTCTTGGTGGAAAACCGTGGCATTTTAGATCAACTGGCAGAAATCTTGGTAGAAAAGGAAACTGTTGATTCTGAAGAGCTGCAAACTCTCCTGGCTAACAACAATGCCAAATTGGCACTTCTAGTTTAAGAATCCAAGCATTGGAATTCCTAGAGTTAAAACTCTGATCAAAACATTATCCCCTTCCTGATTTACAGGTGGGGATTTTTTTGTGGGCCATTAAGAGCGTGTTTGAAAAGTCGGCATAATTGGGAAAAATGGTGAAGAATATAGAATTTTACAGCAGCGACATCAGTGATAGCCAGTAGCAATTGGTGGAATCCAATCTCCCCCAAGCAAAAAGTGGGGGAAGAAAACGGAAAACTAATCTGAGGGAAGTGCTTAATGCCATTTTTTACATGCTCAGAGCGGGTTGTGCTTGACGACTTCTGCCCCATGATTTTCCCAAATGGCGAACAGTCTATGGTTATTTCCAACAGTGGCAGGAAGACGGTACCTGGAAAAAATTGAATCCCATCCTCAGAAAGAAGATTCGACTTAAGGCCGGAAGAAATGCCAACCCTAGTGCTGGTTGTTTGGACTCACAGTCAGTGAGAAAGGCTGGCGCTGGACAAGAAAGTGGTTATGACGGTGGAAAAAAGGATTAGCCTTAAGACGATCTACAAACGTATAAAAAGCCTCATCATCATCCTGATGTTCAATAACATAAGTTCGGAGAGATTTAAAATCCATTTCGGCAAATTTTGGGTTCATGGCAAAAGCAAATTAGTTTTTGATTGGTAAGGGGGAGGCTATATCCTATCAATCAATGAGCAATAGCTGATGAAATAAAGTTAATCAACGCAGGAATATCTTTTTTGATGGCTTGCCAAACAATATCACAATCAACTTCTTTGTATTCATGGACAATTCTGTTCCTCATTCCACGGATTTCATTAAAGGGAATTTGGGGATGTTGATTTTTAAATTGTTCAGAGAGTCGATTCACTGCTTTTCCCATAATCACTATTTGGTATAAAACTGAAGATTGTGTTTTTTCATCATCAATAAATTTCTGTTTATCCATATTTTGAGTAAAAGCCAGAATTTTATTGAGAGCATGATAAAGATCTAAAATAACTTCTTAGTCACTGGACATAAATAATCTCCGCATTATCAAGAATATTTTGACGGCGAATCCAGTTTTTGCTATTTTCAATCGCTTTTTTAGAAACGAGATCAATATTTCGTCTTAGTAATCTTTTAAATTCATCTTCTATTTTAATCATATCCATCAAACTAATGTGAGCATTGGGATCAAATTTAACCAATAAATCAATATCGCTATTAACGTTAAAATCTTCTCTTAGGATGGAACCAAAAACGGATAATTCAGTAATTTTATGTTGTTGGCAAAATTGACAAAGGATTTGGAAGGAAACTCCCAACCTTTTTTCAAGATGTTGTTTATCTGTAATAAATGTCATAGGAACTCGGAAGAAAATTAATTCAGTATTCTATTTATAGGTTGGCGATCGCCGAAAGATCAGCTAGGTTGTGCGCCGAGAGTTAAAAATAATCAATCAAACTTTAATTTGCCATTTATTCTGCCCAGTTTTCTAAGGATAAATGATTAACGCGTGAAAATTCGCGAAGGTTATTGCTGACATTTGAAATTTCGCCAAGACTTGAAGCGGTTTCTTCTTAATAAGATAAATACAAATATTTGTATCCAATAAATACTTCATTTAGAATTCTTCTCGTATATCTAAGGGAGGCTGTTCCCTAGTTTCCATAAAATCATCTGAAAATTGATCTAAGCTTTCAATTAAGGATTGCCAAGGGTTATCTTTAGCAATCAAAATAATTGTACTTCCAATTTTTTTAATGTAAACTTCGCTTCCGGCTATCGTAAAGTTTTCCGGTAAAATAACGATTTGATGAGTACCATCGGTGCTAATTTTAGCGGTGTTCATAGTGTTAGTTGTTTAGTCAAGTTGATGATTTAGGTGGATTATCCACAGCCCAGGGGCCAATAATTTTTTCACCCTGTTTTTCCTTTTCAGCTAGTTCAAAATTTAGATGTAAAAGTTTCTCTAGAATGTCGTCATCTTTTTTTAATCCATAGGCTTTCATCACCAGTTGATCCAATTTTTTATGGAGCTTGTAAAGTTGACTGGCGGGTTCATCAAAAAAAGCATTATAAAGTTTGGTGATTCCCCATTGTTTGGCTTCCATTTGTTGACTGCGATATTCATGTAGATCAATCATAGCTTGGCGGATCTGTTGGGTTAGTTTTTCACTCGCTGTTTGGGGAAAGGGAAAGGTTTCAAAGCAGGTATTATGAGTGTAGCGGGTATCACCTTTTAAGGTTGAGCTTTGGGCTTTGACCCACTGACGATGAGTGTCTGATGTCAATATTCCCAACACATAAAAATCATCAGAAGCTACAACTGTGGTTGAATCAGCGGGTAAAGTTTTTGTTGATATTGGTATAAAAATGATCCATTTAGATACCCTTGGGACAACAAAACACTGCCTTATTTTGGACAGAGCATCCCTCATTAATTTGTTAGTTCTTTTAAATCGCCACCATTTTACTCGCATTACTTCTTCTCTATTCTGAAATCTTATTGGCCGTACATTCTCGTAGATATGTCTAAAAGGTTCTTTAAAAGACGATACTTCTTCTAATGTTCCATCCGCAAAATCAATAATCCATCTATCAGAGATTCCATGAGGATTATTTGCGAGTTCTCTACCAGAAGAAAATATTTTCAATACTTGTTTATTATTAGCATCAATTTGTATCCAATGTCCAGCTTTTTCTGAAGAAATCAAGAATCCTTTACCCACAGGAATAACGCCTTGAAAACATTGGTTATTATTAGTGATTATTTTTTCTGCAGACGTGAAATCTATTGTTTCTTTTAGAGATGTATTTATAAGAGAAACTTCTTGATTATCTAATGAATAAATTTTAGGTTTTTGTTTTGACCAGTTAACCAAACTTACATGGACATTTGCCTGACCAGACCAAGGTTGTGTCGAAATTGCTTCGTGAATGAAACCGCCATTTTGCAAAATATATTCTAACGATGCGGTTCTACTTTTTCCTTGACTGATGGAATTTGTACCTACCAATCCAGCCCTACCATTTTCATTAAGCTGATCATGGGCTTTCCGAAACCAATAACTACAAAAATCAACGGAATCCTTCACATCAGAAAATTTTGCAAAGACCCGTTCCATATATTCATCACCTAAAGACAGTCGTGCATATTTGCCTCCAAGGAAAGGGGGATTACCAATAATTGCATCAGCTTTTGGCCACTCATTAAACAATGCATCCTGACAAAGAATATTTTTATCTAGCGAATCCAACGGCAACGCTGGTTCTGTTAAATGAAAGA